>JBGVGM010000041.1:0-19564 GCA_045121655.1 Acutalibacteraceae bacterium
GAAATGACTACTGAAAAAAGGCACAGATAAAAGCTGACTCGGTAATTTTCATGCTTGCGGCGGTTAAACCACAAAGCGTGTTTTTGCTTCCTTTTGCCACAATCGGCAAAAGGAAGTGCCACGCGGCATGAGCGAGCACACGTATGAAAGCTTAGTAGAATAGAGAGGTGGGAAAGATGCGCTTCCCCCATTCGTAGAGCTTAAGCTTAGAACCGCGTTCTTGTGAAAGCAGATGTAGAGGGTAGAAGCCCTCTCCGTCAATGCAGAGCATAGACACCTCTCCCGGAGGGAGAGGCAAGGGTTCATCTCCGTGTATTTGTTTGCAGATTAAATATAAACGAAAGTGTCAAAAAATCTTCTAATGTAAAATTAAAGTACCGTAACTATTATAAAGGTTGAAAATATTTTAATTATGTGATACAATAAAATGATTTAATTTGCGCCCTTTAAGGGCGATAATACATTGAGGTGATAAAAAATGGGTTTTCTCAAAAAACTCTTTGGCGACTATTCAACTAAAGAAATAAAAAGAATCAGACCTAAGGTGGATAAGGTTCTTTCTTACGAAGAGGAATATTCAAAGTTCAGCGACAGTGAGCTTAAGGCGAAAACAAATGAGTTCAAGGAGCGTCTCAATAAGGGCGAAACTCTTGACGATATTCTTCCCGAAGCATTTGCTGTCTGCCGTGAAGCTTCATGGCGAGTTCTCGGTATGAAGCACTTCCCCGTTCAGATTATGGGCGGTATAGTTCTTCATCAGGGCAGAATCGCAGAAATGAAAACAGGTGAAGGTAAAACTCTCGTTGCAACCCTCCCTGCATACCTTAACGCACTTACAGGTAAGGGCGTTCATATTGTAACTGTAAACGACTACCTTGCACGCCGAGACAGTGAGTGGATGGGTAAGGTTTACCGCTGGCTGGGTCTTAGTGTAGGTCTTATCGTAAACGGTCTTGAAACCGATGAAAGAAGAGAGGCTTATGCAGCCGACATCACATACGGCACCAACAACGAAATGGGTTTCGACTACCTTCGTGACAATATGGTGCAGTATATAACCGACAAGGTGCAGAGAGGCCACAACTTTGCAATCGTCGACGAGGTTGACTCAATTCTTATCGACGAGGCAAGAACCCCCCTTATTATTTCAGGTATGGGCGGACGTTCATCAGAGCTTTACGGCCTTGCAAACAGCTTTGTTAAAACTCTTAAGAAATACAAAATTGCAGAAACAGACTCAAAGGCTAACCTTGAGGACCTTGCAAAAGAGGTAGGCGCTGATTACATCGTTGACGAAAAAGCAAAAACCGCAACCCTTACCAAAACGGGTATTCAGAAGGCTGAACGCTTCTTCAACGTTGAAAACCTAAGCGATCCCGATAACCTCACACTTTCCCACCATATCAATATTGCAATCAAGGCTCACGGTATTATGACAAGAGACATTGACTACGTTGTAAAAGACGGTCAGGTTCTTATTGTTGACGAATTTACCGGACGTATTATGATAGGCAGACGTTACAACGACGGTCTTCATCAGGCAATTGAAGCAAAGGAAAACGTAAAAATCGCAAGAGAAAACAAAACCCTTGCAACCATTACCTTCCAGAACTACTTCCGTCTTTACGAGAAGCTTTCAGGTATGACAGGTACAGCTATGACCGAGGTTGAGGAATTCAGAGAAATCTACTCCCTTGACGCTGTTGAAATTCCCACAAACAAGCCACTCGCAAGAAAAGACAACACGGACGTTATCTATCAGACGGAGCAGTTCAAGTTCAATGCAATTATTGAACAGATAAGAGAGTGCCACGCAAAGGGTCAGCCTGTTCTTGTAGGTACTGTTTCAATTGAAAAGAGTGAAAAGCTTTCAAACGCTCTTAAAAAGGTTGGCATAAAGCACAACGTACTCAACGCAAAGCACCACGATAAGGAAGCAGAAATCGTTGCTCAGGCAGGTAAGTTGGGCGCTGTTACAATTGCAACAAATATGGCGGGCCGTGGTACCGACATTATGCTTGGCGGTAACGCAGAGTACCTTGCAAAAAGCGAAATGAGAAAGCTTGGATATACCGAGGAGCTTATTGCAGAAGCTACCGCTTTCGGTGATACAGATAACGAGGATATTATTGAAGCAAGAGAAAAGTTCAAGGAGCTTGAAGCGAAATACAAGGCTGAAATTGCAGGCGAAGCTGAAAAGGTAAGAGAAGCAGGCGGTCTTTATATTATCGGTACAGAACGCCACGAGTCAAGACGAATTGACAATCAGCTCAGAGGCCGTTCAGGACGTCAGGGTGACCCCGGTGAAAGCAAGTTCTTCCTTTCAATGCAGGACGACCTTCTCCGTCTCTTCGGCGGTGACAGAATGATGAGCGTTATGAACTCACTTCCCGTTGACGCTGATATGCCTATTGAAGTAAGTATGCTGGCTAAGCAGGTTGAAGGCGCTCAGAGAAAGGTTGAGGGCAACAACTTTGCAGTAAGACGTAATGTAATTTCATTTGACGATGTTATGAACCGTCAGAGAGAAATCATTTACGGTCAGAGAGATAAGGTGCTCAAGGGCGAAAACATCAAGCCCATTATCGAAAAGATGATTGACGACTCAATCGGCGATACCGTTGAATTCTTCTGTCCTTCAAATATTCCCTCAAACGAGTGGCATATTGCTTCTCTTCGTGAAAAGTACAACGGCTGGCTTACAGACGAAAACGATTTTACCGAAGATAAGCTTAAGAGCGACGAAATCTACGACCTTCTTACTGAAAGAGCTCACAAGCTCCACGCAGAAAGAGAAGAGCTTTACGGTGAAGAGGCTATGCGTGAAATTGAAAGAGCAATGCTTCTTCGTAACGTTGACCTTAAGTGGATGGATTATATCGACGCTATGGACGAGCTCAAGCGCAGTGTAGGACTTCTTGCTTACGGTCAGAAGGACCCCGTTGTAGCATTCAGAGAAATGAGCTACGATATGTTTGAAGAAATGACCAACTCCATCAGAGACGATACAGTTAAGGTTGTTCTTTCAGTTAAGTTCAGAACTGAGGAAGAAATCAAGCGTGAGCAGGTTGCAAAGGTTACCTCCACAAGCGGTTCGGGCGACGGTTCAGAAAAGGGCAGAACTGTAAGGAACGACAAGAAAAAGGTTGGCGTAAATGATCCTTGTCCCTGTGGCAGCGGTAAGAAGTACAAAAAGTGTTGCGGCAGACCGGGAGCAGATAAATAAAAAAACGCCTTTGGGCGTTTTTTTATTTAAATGAAGCGTGCCTTACGGCACATGAAAAATGAAGCAGCCTTTGGCTATGAAGCGCACCTTCGGTGCATAAGTTTTTTAGCGCGCTTCGCTTCATGTTGAACGAAGTTCAATGCTTCATGTTTGCAAAGCAAACGCTTCATACGAGCGATAGCGAGTACTTCATTTAAATGCAAAACAACTCACAGCAAATGAACAGTTGAGACAGCCTTTTGGGAGATCCTTTACTTCAATAAAACCAAAAAGTCAAAGGCGGCACAGCATAACGTTGTGTCGCCTTAAACTTTGGATGTATGAAGTTCAGATTGTTGTAATTTTATGAAGCAACGGCAAGCTTTTCTAAAGATCTGCCCTTTTTCAGCTGCTTGGTGTAAACCTCAGAGCACTTTTTGTATTTTCTGAAAAGCTTCTATGCTTTTTCTTCGTCGCCGTAAACCTTCCAGCAGCCTACGCACTTGAACGCTCTGCTGTTTTCTATAAAGCCGTTTACATCTTCGGGAGGGTAGCCAAGGAAGAGCCCTACCTCGTGAGGAAAGTCGCCGCTTTCGTTGATTCTTGAAATAAGGTGCTTTACGGATTTTTGGCAGCTGTTACAGCAGTAGCCTCTTTCACGAAGAAGCTTACACGCAGTACTGTCCTTTAAGTCGCAGGAAAGCTTACACGGTCTGAAAACATAAATCAGTGCACGGCCGTTTTCGTACCTGAGGGGAATGAAGCGAAGGCCTTTTTTGCCGAGAGTTCTGTTCATCTCTCTGATTTTTTTCAGCAAGCTTTTTTCTTCTGTATATTCGCAGGAAAACATATTCCCCGTTTTCATTCCGGCATGAGTAGGTGAGCAGTGCCGAATCAGCTTTTCTTCAAACATAAAACGACCTCCTTTTTGTTTTGATATGAAGTTAGTCAAAGCTAACTGCAAGTGGTAAAATAAAACCCTGTTCGGGGAGAAATAATAGTTAGTTACAACTAACTACAGGTATATAATACACTACTTTGGTGAGTTTGTCAATAGGGGGGAAAATAATTTTTATTTAATATATCACTTGTCCGCTGTGCGGTGAAATGGATGGGAAGGTCTTCCCTGTAAACAAGATGCAATCAGGTACAACAGCACCGCCTTTTCATCCCTGGTGCAGAGGCACAACAGCTCCGTATTATGAAGATGTGGTGGGTGTAGGTCAGAGGTTTGCAAGAGACATTGAAACAGGCAAGGGTTATTACCTTCCGTCAGACACTACATACGAGCAATGGAAAGAGCTTCAGGAAGCTAAACACGGTGAAGGAAGCGTTGACAAAGCAAGGAAAATGCACTATAATGAGAGTAAGGATAAAGAGCAATTTGAGAGATATAAAAGTGTATTAAAAGGCTATGCTCCAAAGTCGTTTGCTGACTTTCAAAATACAAAGTACAACGAGCCAAGAGATTGGAAGTATTTGAATAGCCTTATGGGTTATTTACAAAAATATCCCGAGAGTAATAAGGTTTATTTTGATATTCAACAAGAACTCAAAAAACAGGGATTAATAAAAAATGCAGTTGTGTTGCCGCCTGTAAAAAAACAAGCATACATACTTCCTGAAGGCAAACATGACCCATATCATATAATGCATAGAATGATAGAACGAAATATAACTGATGATAATCTTCGGGAATATATGAGTGAGGCGAAAATAATGATTTCACAATGGGGCGGAACTCGTCAAAGATTTGTCAGTGAAAAAGGGATGTGTGTAATTGCTAAAGTGAAAGAAGACTGGATTTTTAAAACAGCTTGGAAGAATATTGATTATGATGAATCATCTAATAAAATGTTGGAGGTAATCAAAAATGCTGGATTATAATAATGACCATTATTGTCCTGTATATCAAAAAGAAATATCACCTGATTTGTGTTATGATTCGATGTGTTGTTTGTCAGGTTTTTTTAAAACATCTTCAACAAAAGAACTTAACGAAATAAAAGATATAGAATCAGCACGTTCACTGTGCAAAGAGTGCCCATACAATGATTAAATTCAAACCGCTTTCGTTATGAGGGCGGTTTTCTTATACCTCAAAATGAGACTTCCCACACCTAACAGCTCATTTGCTGAATGTGTCCCAGTGGAAGACATTTAAATAGTCCTCCGAAGTAACACCCTCACCAATCCGAGCAAGTGCGAAAACGAGGGCTATTTCATATTTGAAAAAGGAGTTTTGAAATGAAATGTCCCTATGCGGTTAACAGACAGACAACAACGCAGTGTATGATTGAGCATAATGAAGAAGGACAGCAAAAGAGCTGGACTGAATATCAAAATAATCAAGCACAATTTGTAAACTGCCTTGAAAAAGAATGTGGAGCGTATAACCCTGAAACGGGTAGATGCGAATACAAATGTTGACTTAAGCACCTTTAACCGGGTGCTTTTTTCATATCCAAAATCTACCGCTTGCCCGGCGGAAAACAAAAGGGGCTGTGCAAAAACGAGGACTGCAGACGTCGATGTCATTCCGAGATTTTATCGAGAAATCTATCAGCAAAACGCCTTTCAGCGTTTTTATTGCGTTCTGAATGTTTATGCATTTAAAAATATTTTTCTGTTTTATGGTGACAATTATGAAAAGATGTGATATACTACTTAGTTGTATACCTAAAATTATATATTAAAGGAGTTATCCTGATGGCAAACATAACAGAAAACTACAAGGCTGTCATTGACGGCCTTTCAGAAAATCTTACAAAGCTCGGATTTACAAAGTGTGCTGAGGAAGATCTCGTAACAAGATACCAGAGTGAAAATGGTGTCGTTGCAGTTGTTGTGAGTGATAACATCATCTCACTTATGGGCGGCGAAGACCTTGAGAATGTAAATGACACACCCAAAAAGCTTGCTGCAAGCCTTTTTGAGGAAACTGCTGACGCAAAGGATATCAAGTACGTTGTAAACGAATTTGCGGATACACTTGAAGCTAAGTACGGTCAGAAAAAAGCAATTCAGAAAAAGACTCAGGCGAACAAGGGCCCCCAGACAGTTTCAAAGGCTCAGGTTAAAAACGGTTCATTCTATGACCCCAACACCCTTGCAAGTAAGCTTTGCCTTGTTTTCCCCGAGCTTCGTGAATCCTATAAGGCTATGCTCAGCGAGTACAGTGAATTTTACGCTGAGGAGTTTTTCCAGAAGTACGGCACAGCAAAGGTAATTGCCGCAATCAAGGAAAACAACCCCGCAACAATGAAAAAGCTTTTCCAGGTGCTTAACGAAATTTACGAGGACGGCACCAACGAAACACAGTCAGTTATCGCTGTTACAATTCTCGGCGAGCTTAATAACGACCAGATTCTTCTTGCTCGTTGTGTTGACTATATGAGTGAAACAATGGCTCCTCCCGTAATCGAGGTTAACAAATACCTTGCAGGAGTAAGAGGTAAGAAGGCAAGAAAGCAGCTTCTTAATCCTCCCGCTTATAAGCCTAAGAAAAAGAAAAAGCAGAGCGCTTTTATGAGAGCTATGAGCGAAGGCATGGCACAAAGTCCCATTCAGTAATTTGATTTTTGAAGGTGAGAATAATGAGCGTGCTCAACAAAATCTTAGGTGCTTTCTGGGATAACACCAAAAAGCAGGACGACAAACGTATAGCAACACTCAGTTGGCCGGAAAATATTGATGAGTCAAGAGATAACGCATATATTGATGACGGTCACCCTATGCACCTTATTGATGTGTGCTATCCAAAGGGTGCAACCGAAAAGCTGCCCGTAATTATTGATATTCATGGCGGCGGCTGGATGTACGGCGACAAGGAGCTTAACAAAAACTACTGCCACAACCTTGCAAAAAGAGGTTATGTTGTTTTTGTAATGAGCTACCGTCTTTATCCTGAAGTTACGGCTGATGAGCAGCTCCGTGAGGTTGCTCTGTCGCTTAAGTGGATAAACGAACACATGGATGATTACAACTGCGACAGAGATAGAATTCTTCTCACAGGTGACTCGGCAGGCGGAATGCTTGCAGGCTTTACTGCTCTTATTTCTTCAAGTGCAGAGCTTCGTGAGGCTTACGGCACAGTTGACCACGGTCTTAAGTTTGATGCAGTATGTCTTACTTCACCTATGCTTTATATGAATCCTGACGGAATTGTAGGCTACTACACAAGAATAGCTATCGGCAAGAATTTCAAAAACGAAAAGTGGGGTCAGTACGTAAATATTGACCAGCTTCTCAGAAAAGGTAAAATGCCTCCCACAATTCTTGTTACATCTTCAGGCGACTTCCTTGCAAGGACACACACCCTTATGGGCGCAGAGGAGCTGAGAAGAAACGGCGTTGAAACAAAGCTTCTTGACTTCGGTAAACAGCCTGACGGTAAAGAGCTTCCCCACGTTTTTGCAATTCTTTATCCTGAAAAAGCTCCCTCAGTTGACGCGATTGAAGAAATGCTCAGCTTTTTCCATAAGCACGCAGATAACAAAGTAACGCAATAAAAAAAACAGCCTTACCTTCAAGAGGTGAGGCTTTACATTTAAGGTGATAATAATGAAAACTCTTTTTAAAATGTTTCTTACCTTTGCCAGAATCGGCGGCTTCACCTTTGGTGGCGGCTACGCCATGCTTCCAATGCTTCAGAGAGAAGTCGTTGAAAAATATAAATGGGCTACAAACGACGAGCTGCTTGACTACTATGCAATCGGTCAGTGTACCCCCGGTGTTATTGCTGTAAACACTGCGACCTTTATCGGCTATAAGCTTAAAGGTATTCCCGGTGCAATTTTTGCAACCCTCGGTGTTGTAACGCCGTCAATTATAATCATCGGAATAATTGCTGCGTTTATCAGCAATTTCCGTGACCTTGAGGTTGTGCAGTGGGCGTTTTCAGGAATTAGGGCAGCTGTTGTTGCACTGATTCTTTCAGCAGTAATCAAAATCGGAAAGAAATCCATAATTGACATTTTCACGGTCATTATTTTCCTGCTGGTTGCTGTGCTTTCTTTTGTGCTTGACATTTCTCCCGTAATATTCGTTATAGCAGCTGCAGTGTGCGGACTGGTGCTCAACCTTACGGGACTCAGAAAAGTAAAGGAGGATAAAGACAAATGATTTTCCTTGAGCTTTTCGTGAGATTCTTTTTCGTGGGACTTTTTGCTATCGGCGGCGGTCTTGCAACTCTGCCCTTCCTGCAGTCCATGGGTGAAACCACAGGTTGGTTTACAGCATCTGATATTTCAGATATGATTGCAATTTCAGAGTCTACCCCCGGCCCCATCGGTGTAAATATGGCGACTTATGTTGGTTATCAGACCGGCGAAGCATTCGGAAGCTTCGGTGGCTTTATCGGCGGCGTTATTGCAACCCTTGGACTTATTGCTCCCTCAATTATAGTTATTATTATCGTTTCAAATATGCTGAAGAAATTCAAGGACTCAAAGTATGTGCAGTATGCCTTTTACGGACTTCGTGCAGCTTCTGTGGGACTTGTGGCTTCTGCTTGTCTGGGCGTTGCAAAAATTGCGTTTTTCAGCAGTGAGGTTATGAGCGAAACAGGCAATTTCCTTATGGCTGTTGATTACAAGAGCATTATCCTTTCAGCAGTAGTATTCTTTTGCGTTACAAAGTTCAAAAAGCTTCACCCCATTGTGCTGATACTTTTTTCGGCAGTAGTGGGTATAGCTTTAAAAATGTAAACGTTTGCCTTCCTTCGGGAGGGCGCCAACTGACCGTGATTTTAAAAAATCACGGTCAGTTCCGTTGAAAACGGAACCCCTTAAAAATATTTCTGCCCCTTCGGGGGGCAGAAATGTTTTTAAGGGGTTGGCGCCCCTGTTGCAGTAAGGCAGGCACTGAAAATTTTTACAGAATATTTGTCGGATTACTCAGTTTATGAGCGTATATATAAATGGAAGGTGTGAAAAGCATGACTGACAGGGAGATACTGGATTATATAAAATCGGATACAGGAAAAGGCATGGAGTATCTTATTGACTCCTACGGTTCTCTTGTTTATAAAATTGTTTCTTCAGTAATTCTCCCTGTCGGTAATGCCCAGGACGTTGAAGAATGTGTCAGCGACGCTTTCATAATTTTCTACAACCACCTTAATAAAATTGATCTGCAGAAAGCAAGTGTCAAAGGTTTTCTTGCTATGGTCGCAAAAAGGAATGCAATTTCTCATTACCGAAGACTTAAGCGAAACGCTGTTTTTGAAAATACTGAGGATAACGGGAATGAACCTGCAGTTTCAGACAACGCACCGGACCTTGAAACAAATCAGGCTCTGTATGAGGCGATAAAAGCTCTCGGTGAGCCTGACACAACTATAGTGGTAAGACGGTACATTTTAGGCGAAACGGCAAAGGAAATTTCAGAGAGGGTAAACCTCAGTGCTGAAGCAGTTCAGAAAAGACTTGAACGCAGTATAAAGAAACTCAGAGAGATGTTGGGAGGTGTTTTTTATGAATGAACTTGATCTGATTATTGCGGATTTTGATGAAAGTCAGTTGACAGAGCTTCTTAAAAACACAGATGTTGAGCCTGACGAGAATCTCAACGAGCGGATAAAAGCAAGGGTAATTCCCGAGCTTACAGGAGAGCCTTCCGATAAAATCAGAAAGCTGCCTTTGAGAAAAATAATTGCTGCAGCTGCTGTAGTTGTGGCTCTTGTATCCTCGGCAGTTGCCGTTGCGATGTACTACGAGCCCGTAGATAAAAATCTCCCGATTCTCACAACAACAGAATCCACAGTCAGTACAACCGATAAAGCTGAGGTGCTGAACCCACTTATGCTTGCCATAAGAGAGGGCGATGAAAGCCTTGTTGAAGTGCTTTTGAAAAATGCAGTTTACTTTACAAAGGGAACCCTCAGCTATGCTCTTAATTATGCAGATGTAATCTCTTATAAAAGCATAAGGGAAATTGCAGAAAAGACAGTGAAAACCTTTGGTGAAACGGGACTTGACGGACTTCTGGAAAGTGCGATTCTTGGTGATTCCGAAAAAGCACTGAAGGAGCTTAAAGAGCGTGAAAATATGCTTATGACTCCTATGGAAAAGCTTGCCTTCTTTTTCTCCGTTGCCTACTGTGACAGTGAGGTTGTAAAAGCTTTCCTTGACGGCGGTTATAATCCGGAGATGACAAATGCAAAAGGGGAAAGTGCTCTGGATATTGCAGAGAAATACGGAAACAATGCTACGGCAGAGTTTCTTAAAGCGAACGAAAATGAGTAACACTATGAAAAGGAGCGATTTACAATGAAAAGAAAAGTTATTATGGCGGTGTCGGTACTTCTTACTCTTGCCTGCCTTACGGCTGTTATTGTATCGGCTGCAGGAACGGTAAACGAAAAGACAGAGTACGAACCTGAAATAATTGAAAGGGTTGCCGTTGAGAGTGACAAGGTTTACTACGCTTATTATAACAACGGCTCGGGAAAAGGTGCAGTTGCCCTTTGTCTCGACAACCAGTTTGTTTCCTACGGTGACGGACAGGAAAACATCAAAATCTGCAGTAAAAATTCAGAGGGTGTATATGAAATCATTCACGAGATCAAAAAGGAAAGTGTGGGCACCTGGTTCTACGGAAAGAGTGAGTTTACGGTTTCAGCTCCCAAAGAGGTGAAGAGCCTTCTTTGCGGGCTTTCAGGTCTTGGCGTAAGTGTGGAAAGCGAAAAAGTAAACATAGCCTTTGAGCTTTCAGACCAGCCGTTAGATAAAAACGAGCAATACTATGTATACATTCCTGCGGACTATTTTAAAACTGAAGACGGACTCACAAACGAGGGTGCGTACATTGAAATTCCAAAGGATAAGGTGAACAGCTACACAGGCGATTTACTCACCGATCTTAAAACTGCAACAAGCGGTCTTTATGACGTTGCACTGTTCGGCCTTGAAAGCATCGGCGGTATTCTCGGACGATAATTCTGACATTCCCCCTCATTCCATATAAGACAAGAAGAAGAGCAGCTTTTTAAAAGCGGCTCTTCTTCGCTTTCACAACACCTTGTGTAAAAAGAAAAAATTAACGTCAAGGTGTTGTATTTTTATGCCTTATTTGCTATAATTAACTATATATAGGGTAACGGACTGCCATTGCCCTGAGTGAAAGCAGGTGAATATATGAAAGTGGGTGCATCGTCCTCGTGCTTTTATCCTCTCGAGACGGAAAAAGCATTTCTGAATATTGCAAAGTCGGGGATAAAAACCGCTGAGATTTTTCTCAATTCACCTTCTGAGCTTGACAAGAGCTTTATAAAAGAGCTGAAAAGCATAAAAGAATGTTACGGCATAGATGTTGTTTCCCTTCATCCTTTCCGTTCTTTTTCGGAAGGGTACGACCTTTTTTCAAAGTACGAAAGAAGATTTACAGACGCTCTGGAATTTTTCAAGCGGTACTTTGAAGCGGCGGGGGAGCTTGGAGCAGAATTCATTGTGCTTCACGGTTCAAGAGGTAAATCGGAAATCTCCATAGAAAAATATGCCGAAAGATATCTTAAGCTTTATGAAACGGCGGTTTCTCAGGGGTGTATGACCGTTCACGAAAACGTTGTTGATTATGTAGGTGCTCAGCCTGATTTTATGAAAAAGATGAATGAGCTTCTTGGCGACAGCTTTAAGATGGTGCTTGATATTAAACAGGCACGAAGAGCAAAGGCCGATTACAAAGAATTTATCCGAGCTGTGGGAAAGAACATAGTCCATGTTCATCTCAGCGACTACTGTGAAACAAAGGACTGTATTGTGCCTTCAGAAAAAGGTCTCTTCAATTTTGAAGAGCTGTTTAACCTTCTTATGAAGGAAAATTACCGGGGGAAATATATAGTGGAGGTTTATTCTGACTGCTTTTCTGAAGCAGACGAAATAATGAACTCTGCGTTATATCTTCAGAATATATTGAACAGTGTAAAGGAAGGAAAGATGTAAAATGAAGTGTCCGTTCTGCGGTTATGAAGAAAGTAAGGTTATTGACTCAAGACCAACCGATGAGGGCGAAAAAATCCGCCGTCGCAGAGAGTGTATTTCCTGTGCAAAGAGATTTACAACCTACGAGATAATTGAAAGCGTACCCATTGTGGTTGTAAAAAAGGATAAATCAAGACAGGCTTTCGACAGAGTAAAGCTTTTCAACGGTATGCTTCGTGCCTGTGAAAAGCGTCCCGTTTCAATTGAACAGCTTGACAAGGTAGTTTCCGAAATTGAAGCAGAGCTTCAGAATTCTCTCGACAGAGAAGTAACTTCCGTACATATCGGTGAGCTCGTTATGGAAAGACTCAAAGAGCTTGACGAGGTAGCTTACGTGCGTTTCGCATCAGTTTACCGTCAATTCAAGGACATTAACACCTTTATGGACGAGCTTGCAAAGCTTTTAGGTGAAAAATAATTTTACATAAAGGAGTAAACAAAAATGAACAGAAGAATCAAAAAAACACTTTCATTGCTTCTTTGTCTTGTTATGACAGTGGCAATTATGGCGCCTGCTGCTTCAGCGGCAAATCATCCGTACCCCATCGTATATCTTGAGGGCTACGGTGCTAGTCTTTATACTGAAGACGGCAACACAAGCTCCGAACAGATTTATCCCACCGGCGCAGATGTGGGCGCAACTATTAAAGAGGCTCTTATGCCCTGCCTTAAGGAACTTGCAAACGGTCTTGTAACAGATAATTACGACAAGTATTGCGATTCACTTTACAATGCTGTAGCGCCTATCTATGAAGACCTTCTTCTTGATAAAAACGGTAATGCATCAGACGGAAGCGGAGACGCTTTCAAAAAAAATGAAGTTGTTTTCAAAAACTATGATGCAAATCTTTCAGGCTACAGATTCGGATACGACTGGCGTCTTTCTCCGCTGGATCTTGCTGATGACCTTAAAAACTATATTGATATAGTTAAGGCAAAGACAGGTGCTGCTAAAGTTGCTCTTGTAGGTCGTTGCCTTGGCGGTAATGTGGTTTCAGCTTACCTTGCAAAGTACACCGAACACGCAAAGAAAAACCTTGATACAGTTTCAATGTACGTTTCTTCATCAAAGGGCATCAATATGCTGGGAGCACTTTTTGCAGGTGAAATCGTTCTTAACGAAAACAACATTGAGCGCTTTGCTGATTTCCTTCTTGACTATAAGGGTGAAATTATTTCTGACCCTGAAATCAAGTCACTTATCGATGCACTGGTTCCTTTCCTTAACGAAATCAAAGCTTTAGGTCTTGGTATGGATGCTCTTCAGTTCATCGTTGATAAGGTTAAAGATGAGCTTGTTCCCAGAATTGCCCTTGCCTGTTACGGTGGTTATCCTTCATATTGGGCTATGGTAACTCCCGATATGTACCTTAAGGCAAGAGATTTTGTCTTCAGTGGCGAACGCAAAACAGAATATGCAGGCATGATTACAAAGCTTGATGCTTACTATTATGATGTTCAGCTCACAATGGACGAAACAATGAAGTATCTCAGTGATAACGGTGTTAAGTTCGGTATATTTGCAAAGTATAACCTTCCCGTAATCCCGGTTCATGCTAAGGGCGACGAACAATCAGATATGTTCACCGGTATTAAGGAAGCATCATTCGGTGCAACTGCTGCCAAGCTTGACAAGGAGCTTTCAAAGAGCTACATCGATTCGCTTGCTGATAAGAAATACCTTTCACCCGACAACAAGATTGATGCTTCAACCTGTATGTTCAAGGATACAACCTGGTTCATCAAGGATTGTGCACATGCTGTCTTCCCTGACAGCATGGACGACCTTATGGCTGAATTCATCAACTCAAAGGGAACAATGACAGTTTTCACATCTGAAAAGTACCCGCAGTTCCTTCAGTACAACGCAGCCGATGAGTCAATTACACCTGTTGAGGGTACTGATCCCGAAGTTCCCGAGCCCGGCTCAAACGAAAAACGTTTCTCATCATTTATCCGTTTCTTCACAGCTATTATGAATTTCTTCAAAAAGCTTTTCAGCGGAGATTTTGAAAACCTTTTCGGTTAATTTTAATTTATATATAGCCCACTCCTTTACGGAGTGGGTTTCGTTTTTCAGGTCGCTGCTTACCTCAGGGCAGGGGTGCCGATAACCGAAGAAGCCGTTTGCCTCAGAGCAAACGGCTTCTTCGGTTGTTCCGTCTTAAAACGGAACTGAAGATTTCCACAGAAGGAAATCTTCAATCGGCACCCCTCGTTCAAAGAGGCAGTTGCTTTCTTAAATAAAAAAATAGAAACTTTCTGATGATAATGTTATAATAAAAGTGAGAGTTTTCAGGAACGGGTTCGTCTAATAAGTGAAAGGCAAAACAAAAAGCTTTTCGGAAAGGAGCAAATCAATGGATAATGGTGCAAGTAGCTACCGCCGTTACCTTGATGGTGAAGACACAGGATTAACAGATATAATCAGAGATTATAAAGACGGCTTGACTTTATACATAAACGGTTATGTGAATAACATTTTTGTTGCAGAGGATTTAATGGAAGAAACCTTTTTCAAGTTAGCGATTAAGAAGCCTCGCTTCAACGGAAAAAGCTCATTTAAAACCTGGCTTTTTGCAATCGCAAGGAATGAAGCCATAGACTATTTAAGGCGCAGCTCAAAAATAACGGTAGCTTCTATTGATGACTACAGCAATTATTTAGCTGAGGAAATGAATGTAGAAAAAGAATATCTGATTAAGGAACAGAAGATTCTTCTTCACAGAACCATGAAAAAATTAAAGCCTGAATATTTTCAGGTTTTATATCTGATTTATTTTGAAGGCTTCACCAATTCGGAAGCAGCAACAATTATGAAAAAGAGCAAACGACAGATTGAAAATCTTATTTACAGATCAAAAAATGCACTTAAAGCAGAACTCGTAAAGGAGGGTTTCAGCTATGAAGAGTTATAATGAAATTGCCCAAAGCGTTTTGTCACGCAGAGACGAATTTGAAGAAAAACAGAGAATCAGAAGAAAAACGCTGATGCGCACATCGGGTATAATGGGATGTTTGGTTGTGGCAGCACTTGCTGCTGTAATAGGTGTTCAGAGCAGAGAACCGGGTAGGCCGGGAATTACATTTCAAAATCCACCCCCTGATTATTGGAACACAACTGAAGCTCCCACAACAAATCCTACAACGGCAAGTCAGAACACGAATCCCACAACAACAGAAATTCCGACGATTGCACAGCCTACATTTTATAACGAAGGAGATCAGAGTTTAGGTGGTGACATCGGAAACCTGTGGTTTATACCTGCTTTGCCTTTTGACAGAAGCTTTCAGGTGACGGGAGAAGCAATCACTGACGAAGAAGCAAAGGCATACTTTGACGAACACAGAGAAAGTATAATAAGCTCACTCTCAGCAAGTGGAGTTCCCATAGAAAATGTGGATGTCAGAATAGCAGAGACGGGCTATTGTCATGTTTATTATGACGGCACTGAGGGAAAGTCTTTTGAA
The DNA here is from genome assembly GCA_045121655.1 of Acutalibacteraceae bacterium. Taxonomy (GTDB): domain Bacteria; phylum Bacillota; class Clostridia; order Oscillospirales; family Acutalibacteraceae; genus UBA6857. Next base: position 15,658 of record JBGVGM010000041.1, read on the forward strand.
ATAAGGCAGAACTACCGAGATTATCTTGTTTATATCGGTGAGGAAGAAGAACTTGCGGCAATTATTACTCTGTTTAAGGAAAACGGAGAGCTTCATGATACACCAATGTTCGGTGCTGCTTGGTTTGAAGGCTACGGTGACTACCTCAAAGAGCACAAAGGCGAAAAACTTATCTATGTATATGCATCGTGGTATGAAATAATCATTGCGCCGGATAACACATACTTCAATCCTATGGGAGTCGATTACAATGCACAGGGTCTAAATATCACAAGCAAATATTTAGAGGGTGTGGATAAACCATACGAAGTCTTTTATCACGAAGCCGCAACTTACACACCGTAAAAGTTTATAAAAAATAAGCTGTATCGAAAATCTGTCGATACAGCTTTTAAAGTTTGTTTTATCCTACAAGTCCCACTGCAGCACAGTTCTTCTTGTGCTCTGCATAGGTTTCAGCGTAATAGTAATTCCAATCCTCGTCGGTTACGAAGAAGAAATAGTTCGTATCCTCAGGATAAAGGGCAGCTTTAATTGCATCAAGTCCCGGGTTGGTGATTGCACCTTCGGGAAGTCCCACGCACTTATATGTGTTGTAAAGCTCCTTGTATTTTTCTGTGTCACCCTCAAGGTAAGGGGAGTCGGTAACATAGTCGTTTATATAATGTATGGTAACATCACACTGAATTTTACCGTAACCGGGGCTTACAATTCTGTTATGCACAACTGAGCTTACCTTGCCCATTTCATTGGCTGTGGTTGCTTCTTCCTGCACAATTGCAGCAAGTGAAATGATTTCGTCCATGGTATAGCCAAGCTCCTCGGCTCTGAGATAGTATTCATCAGTCAGCTTTTTCTCTGTGTTGCTGAGAAAACGGCTGAGAGCCTTTTCGGCACTTTCGCCCTTGTAAAAATCGTAGGTGTCAGGGAAAATATATCCCTCAAGGTTAAAGGGACGGTTTTCGGGATTTTCAATTCCGCTTATGAATCTGTAGCTGAGAGTTGAGAGATATTCATCGTCTGCAACAAGCGCCATAAACTCCTTAGCACTGCACACACCGTTTTCCTGAAGCTTTTCAGCAATCTGAGTGGCAGTGAAGCCCTCGGGGAAGGTCACTCTGACTGTGGGGTCTTCCGTTGTGGTTATTTCAGTGGTTGTGGTAGTTTCTTCCTCACTGTTTATATTCCCCCCACAGGAGCATAATATTAAAAGGCAAAGAAGCAGACTACACAAAACAGCAGCTTTTTTCATAAATGTCACATCCTTTATTTTGTTGAGTTAAGTATAACATATACAGAGAAAAAACAAAAGACCCCACAGATTAATTTATAAAAATTGTAAGAATTTGCACTTTCTTTGCATCAAAAGCACTCTATTTTCAAAAAAGACTTGAAAAATATGAAGATTTGTTATAGAATAGGAAAGAAAATTAATACTAATTCCGGAGGAATATAAAATGGTATCAGCAGGCGATTTCAGAAATGGTGTAACATTTGAAATGGAAGGCAATGTTCTTCAGATTATTGAATTCCAGCACGTAAAGCCCGGCAAAGGCGCTGCTTTTGTTCGTGCAAAGGTAAGAAACGTTATCACAGGTTCAGTTGTTGAACGTACATTCAACCCCAGTGAAAAGTTCCCCACAGCATTCGTTGAAAGAAAGGATATGGAATACTCCTACAGCGACGGCGGTCTTTACTACTTCATGGATCCTGAAAGCTACGAGCTTATTCCCATCAACGAAAGCGAGCTTTCAGACAACTTCAAGTTCGTAAAGGAAAACATGGTATGTAAGGTTCTTTCATACAAGGGCAACGTATTCGGCGTTGAACCTCCCAACTTTGTTGAACTTCAGGTTACAAAGACAGACCCCGGCTTCAAGGGTGACACAGCTACAAACACAACAAAGCCCGCTACTCTTGAAACAGGTGCTGAAGTTAAGGTTCCCCTTTTCATCGATGAGGGTGAAATGATTCAGATTGACACAAGAACAGGCGAATATATGGGTAGAGCTTAAGCTTTGACTCTTTATTGAATTATTGACTGAAAGGAATGAATGAAATGTCAGTATCAGAAAAAGTTGCATACTTAAGAGGCCTTATGGAAGGTCTTGACATGGACGAGGATAAGAAAGAAACAAAACTTTTCAACGCTATTATCGAAGCTCTTGACGATGTTGCTTCAGAGCTCAGCGATATGGACGAGGATATGGAAGAGCTTGCAGATTATATCGAAGAGCTTGACGAAGACCTCGGTGATGTTGAAGAATTTGTATACGATTTAGATGACGACTGCGATTGCTGCTGCGACGACGATGATTGCGATTGCTGCTGCGATGATGACTGCATCGAGGTTGAATGTCCCGCTTGCGGTGAAACAGTTTGCATCGGCTTTGACGAAATCAACGATGACGGCGAAGTAGATTGCCCCTGCTGCGGTGCAATTCTTGAGTTCGAAATCGAAGAGGAAGAAGAAACAGAAGAATAAGCCTCAGAGTAATAATGAAACCACGGTGGATAGCCCATCGTGGTTTTTATTATTTTAAAATATCGGGGTTGTCGGTGCGACCGAGAAGATAGTCCGTGCTGACACCGTAATAGTCAGCTAATCTGATAAGAACATCTGTCGGAATATCACGCTGACCATTTTCGTAATACGAATAGCATACCTGAGTGCACTTAAGGTGTTTTGCCAAGTCGCTTTGTTTAAGGTCATTATCTTCACGCAAATCGCGTATTCGTCTGTACATTCTGTTCACCACTCAAAAAAATATAAGTAAATTATAAGTAAAACATTTTGTTATATTGACTTATATAACAAAATGTTATATAATACTTGCAAGCAGTTTCGGAATCTGAGCGCAACAAGAATAATTGTTTGTCTGAATTGCTACTTTTCAAACAAAACGGAGGAAACAAATATGACTAAAATTAAAAAAAGACACTGGCATCAGTTCTCGCAATAATGTTGATTTTCAATGCTATGTGCGTTTCGGTCGGTGCAATGAGTGAAACATCAATGTCACCTGTTTATGATGCAATGTTTACAGTTTCGAAGAAAGACTATGTAGAAATTCCTTATGCAAACGATTTATATGACAAAGTTTCAATCGATAAGACAATTGAAGTTTATCACAGCGATTCGCCTACATATATAAGCTTTTATGATTCGGATGAATTTGAGTATGCTCTCAGCACTGGCAAAATTGAATATGTTACATCAATAGGTGCCGAAAAAGTTGAAATTAAAAAAGGTGCGCATAACATTTACGGTCAAAGCTTCAATGGATTAAGAATTTATTGGGGCGATGAAAATTTCACCGATGAAGGTTATTACCTTTTCAAGATTGAAAGCGGCACACTCGTTTCAGCTGACGGAGAGTACTGCAACTTTCTGACATTTCTTGCTGATGTGAAAGGACCTTCAACAAATTTCTTCACAGACCTTATGGAGAAAATTAAAGACTTCTTTGAAAGCATAGCTGAATTTTTCAGAAATCTTTTCAAGTTCTGATAACTATGTAAAAATAACTGCCGGATGTAGCGCTCTCGTCCGGCAGCTTGATTTTAATTTACTATATGAATCAGGAGAACTTCCTGCTACATATAGTGAAAAGCACAACATATCTGACATTCATACAACATATAGTGTCCACAAAGGCCACGCCCACAAAAACACACGGCGAGGTGTACACAAAGTGAAAGAAAAAGGAAAAAAAGTTGAAGAAAAGTGTTGACAAAAGGAGGCGGAGGTGATAATATAAACAAGCTTTCTCGCGGAAACGGTTGAGAGAGCACAAACCAAGTCAAGAAAAAACTTAAAAAAGTTTTTAAAAAGTATTGACAAGAGGATATCTGATGTGATATACTCTTTGAGCTGTCTTCGAGACGGGATAGTTTAGAGGATAGC
>JBGVGM010000042.1:0-23690 GCA_045121655.1 Acutalibacteraceae bacterium
TTCATTTTGAATGTCCTCCTTTTGATTTGTTTGATGCAGTTGGTAGCCGCATCTTTATTATATCAAAAGGAGTTTTATTTTCATATGCAACGCTAAAGCTTTTTCTTTCCCCCCAGCACAGCTGGGGGTTGTCTTTAACAATACAAACAAAAATCCGCTCACTTGTGTGAACGGATTTTTGTTTGGCAGGGGTGGCAGGATTCGAACCTACGAATGCAACAGTCAAAGTGTTGTGTCTTACCGCTTGACGACACCCCTAAAATAAAAAAATGGGGTGGATAACCGGATTCGAACTGGCGACCTCCAGGGCCACAACCTGGCGCTCTAACCAACTGAGCTATATCCACCACATAATGGCGCGCTTGAAGGGGCTCGAACCCCTGACCTACTGCTTAGAAGGCAGTTGCTCTATCCAACTGAGCTACAAGCGCATATTTATTAAACTACTGGAGCGGGTGATGGGAATCGAACCCACACGACCAGCTTGGAAGGCTGGGATTCTACCATTGAACTACACCCGCATACCTTTGCAACGTTTGATATTATACACAATACCACCCTTGTTGTCAAGTCTTTTTCATAAAAAAACGGAAAATATTTTCAGCAAGTAAAAAGGCAGTCCACACCGAAAAGTACAGACTGCCCTCCCTTATATTATAATTCCGTTCTCCACAGTCCGTGAATGTTGCAGTAAGCATAAATTGCTACGGGCTTTTCATTATAAAGAATAAAGCACACCTCAGGCTCATCACCGATTTTTATACACTTGCGGTGTCCGCCTCTGTCCGTTTGCATATACACCCAGACTATGTGATGCTCTTCTGTCATAGGGTGGGGCACTTCGCCTACAGTTACACATACCTTGTCCCCTTCAAGCTTCACTTTGGGAAGATGCTTTTCCTCGGCGCCATCGGAATTATTGGGCACCATTTCCTGCATTTTCTGTCCGCAACACATCATTGGAACGCCGGCGTTATGAATGAGCCCCACTATGTTGCCGCACTTTTCACATTTAAAAAATCTTATTTCACACATAATAAACCTCCTTACGGTTTTACTCTTAGTTTTGGAGCGGTTGGCAGAAATTAATCAAAAGGTATTGACAAACCCATTTTTTGGATTTATAATACTTTTAGCACTCTAAGTTCTCGAGTGCTAAAAATCAAATCAGATGCTAAATTAACTGAATTTATATAAAGGAAGCGATTACTATGGCAAAGAAACAGTTTAAAGCAGAATCTAAAAAGCTTATGGATATGATGATTAACTCAATCTACACCCATAAGGAAATTTTCCTCAGAGAGCTTATCTCCAATGCAAGCGATGCTCTTGATAAGCGCTACTACCACTGTCTGCAGAACGGCGACAGTATGAACCGTGAGGATTACAAAATCAAGCTTTCAATTGACAAGGAAAACAGAACTCTCACCATCTCCGACAACGGCTGCGGTATGAGCGAAAAGGATCTTGAAAACAACCTCGGTACAATTGCAAAAAGCGGTTCACTTGATTTCAAGAGTGATATGGACAAGGAAAGTGACGTTGAAATCATCGGTCAGTTCGGTGTAGGCTTCTACTCAGCCTTTATGGTAAGTGACAACGTTAAGGTTTTAAGTAAGGTTCACGGCAGTGACGAGGCTTTCCTTTGGGAATCAGAGGGTGTTGACGGCTATACAGTAAAGAAAGCTGAAAAGGACGAAGCAGGTACTGTTATCACTCTTAAAATAAAAGACAACACCGAAGAAGAGAACTACGACAATTATCTCGAGCAGTACAGTATTCAGGATATCGTTTCAAAGTATTCCGACTACATCAGATACCCCATTATGCTCGATATGACTTCTACAAGGCTCAAGGAAGGCACTGAAGACGAATATGAAACCGTAACTGAGCCTACTCAGCTCAACTCAATGGTTCCCCTCTGGAGAAAAAACAAAAGTGAAATCACCGAGGATGAATACAACCGGTTCTACACCTCAAAATTCTACGATTTTGAGTCCCCTTTAAAAACAATCCACTCCAAAACCGAGGGTCAGGTTTCATACGATGCTCTTATTTATATTCCCTCTCACGCCCCCTACGATTACTACTCAAAGGATTTTGAAAAAGGACTTCAGCTGTACTCCAACGGCGTTATGATTATGGATAAGTGCGGCGACCTTCTTCCCGATTACTTCAGCTTTGCAAAGGGTCTTGTTGACTCCCCCGACCTTTCTCTCAACATTTCAAGAGAAACTCTTCAGCACGACCACATTTTAAAGATTATTGCAAAGAACGTACAGAAGAAAATCAAGAGTGAGCTTTTAAAGCTTCTTCAGAGCGACAGAGAAAAGTATGAGCAGTTCTGGAAAGCTTTCGGACTTCAGCTGAAATACGGTGTTTACACCAATTACGGTATGAACAAGGACGAGCTTCAGGACCTTCTTCTTTTCACCTCTTCAAATGAAAAGAAGCTCACCACTCTCAAGGAATACACCGACCGTATGAGCGAGGATCAGAAAACAATCTACTTTGCTTCAGGCGAAACCGTAGATAAAATTGATATGCTTCCTCAGACAGACGCAGTTAAAGCAAAGGGCTTTGAGGTGCTTTACTGCACAGACGATGTTGACGAATTCGCTCTGCAGATGATGCGTGAATATGACGGCAAAACATTCACAAACATCTGTGCAGGAAATCTCGACCTTGACACAGACGAGGAAAAGGAAGCTCTCAAAAAGGAAAATGAGGACAGCAAGGAGCTTCTCACCTTCCTTAAGGAAAGTCTCGGCGATGCAGTAAATGAGGTAAGATTTACAAATAAGCTTAAGAATCACCCCGTCTGCCTTACCAGTGAGGGTATGCTTTCTCTTGAGATGGAAAAGGTGCTTTCAGCTATGCCCGGCGAAAACAAGGCAAAGGCTACGGTTGTACTTGAAATCAACCGCGAGCACGAAATTGCTGAAAAGCTTAAGAGCATTTTTGAAACAGACAAAGAAAAAGCTGCAAAGTATGCTAAAATACTTTACAGCGAGGGCTGCCTTATTGCCGGAAAGTCCATTGACAATCCCACAGAATTCACTCAGCTCATTACTGAGCTGATGTAAGAAGTTCATCAATTCTACACTCCGTAAACGGGTACTCCCCGCTTACGGGGTTTTTGTTTTCGTACTTTACAAGCACAGCCTTATTCTCAGTGTAGAGAATTGCAACTGTTCTCTTCTCGCCTTTTTTGGGTGGGTAAAGCTTTGCAAAAGCTTTTTTCACTTTGCTGAGCTTTTTATCCTCAACCTTAAGAGCTTCGGGAATCACATCGGAGTTATTGGTAGTGATTCTGTCAAGGAGCATTTTATCCCTGAGAACAGTTCTGTCTACGCCCTCAAGAGAGGAGAAAAACTCAAAGGCAAGGTTTGTGTATTTATCAAGAGGTATACTCCCCTTTTCGCCTTTTTCCAAAAGGAAATCTGCCATTTTAATAAAGAGGTCAAAGGGCAATATATTTGTTTTTGAAAGCACATAGCTGAGGGTACGGCTGAACCTTCCGCTGTTATAAAGGCGTTCGAGCTCGTTTTCGCATTTGTGCAGGGTTTTCAGCTCGTCTTCATTTATCCAAGGGGTTGCAATAACCTCATAAGGAGGCTCTCTGTTATATTCACAAGGGTAAAGCTCTCTTCTTTCGCTCATAGGTGAGCCGTGAAGAATTTTAAGAAAGCCTAACTGAAGCATATTTGCGTGAAGTTCATAAGCTTCGTTAAAGGATTTTCTGAAAGAATCGAAATTCTCTTCGGGCAGACCTGCTATAAGGTCAATATGTATATGACAGTTGCCGAAGGAAAGCAGCTTTTTAACGTTTTCTTTCACCTTAAAAAGGTCGGTTTTACGGTTGATTCTTTTAAGTGTGGTTTCGTTGAAGGACTGTATACCAACCTCAAACTGCACACTTCCCTTGGGCAATGCCGATATTATTTCAAAAAGATCCTCACTCATTATGTCAGCGGCAATTTCAAAATGAAAGCACACATCAGAAGGTATTTTTCCGCCGTAGTTTTCTTTGATGAAATTGAGGATTTCCTTTGCGTGTTTTTTGTTGCAGTTAAAGGTGCGGTCAACGAATTTCACCGTTTTTGCACCGTGATTTGAGAGTGAGAGCATATTCTCCTTCACCTGAGCAAGGTCGAAAAACCTTACCTTACCCTCTTTCCCCGAAAGGCAGAAGGCACAGTTGAAAGGACAGCCACGGCTGCTTTCAATGTAAGCGATTCTGTTTTTAAGCGACTGAAAATACTCCTCACCGTAGGGTGACGGAATATCCTCAACAGAGAGCAATTCGCCCTCATTTATAATGATGCTCTCCCCTTTTCTGTAGGAGATACCTTTTATATCTGCATTAGCTTCTTCGGAAAGTGCATTTAAAAGCAGAGGTACACTTTTTTCGCCCTCGCCTGAGGAAATGAAGTCAACGAAAGGATTTTCTGAAAGCACATCTTTCTGATTGAAGCTGACCTCAGGGCCACCAAGCACGATTATTGTATTTGGTCTTTCCTTTTTAATTTTTTCAGCCACAGAAAGAACTGTTTTTATGTTCCAGATACAGCAGGAAAAAGCAACGACATCTGCTTTTTCGCTGAGCAGTCTCTGAAGGATTGCACTCTCTTTTTCGTTGATTGTTCCCTCTATAACAGATAGCCCTATATTATCTGAGCAGAGCTTTTTTGCTGACGCAAAAAGATACCATACTGCTAGTGAGGAGTGGATATATTTTGAGTTGATACTGCAGAAAACTGCTTTTAGCTTTTTCATAAATTACCGCCTTAGTTTAGTTCTTATATCATATATCAAAAACAGGAAAAGTGCAATATGCTGAAAAGCTATACTGTGTTTTTTGGCACTTTTCACAACACTTCTTAAGTATTTCTTAAGTCTGTAGCAAACTGATTGACCAAGAAAAGCTTTATATATATAATGTAACTACAGAATTAAAATCTGCACATTTTCAGAAGAAAGGATGAAAAATATGAAAAGAAAATTCACTCTCACTTTTGCACTTATTGCTCTTTTAAGTCTTGTTTTTGCTTTTCAGTCAGGTGCCCTCAGCGAAGACAGACCTTATACGGAAAGTGACACTATTAAAATTGTTGACCATGTTGTTTATGAGCTCAACACTATTAAAAACGATACTTACTACTGTGTAATCGACTACTTTGACACAAATGAAATTGCAGAAACTGCAACAGAAATAAATATTGTAAGTGAAATTGACGGCATTCCCGTAAAAAGAATATTTGTAGGCAGAGATGACGGTTTTGGCAGTCCTGCAGATTATGAAGAGATGCCCAACATCACTAAAATTAATATTCCTGACTCTATCACACATATCGGTGGATCATCTTTTTCAGGTCTTACTAATTTTGAAACAATCGAGCTTCCTAATTCTGTCGAAAGTATCGGCTCAGCTTTTCGCAGAATGAAAAATCTCCGTTCAATCACTATACCGGAAAAAATTACAATTATTGACGAATCTGCCTTTGGAGGCTGTAAAAATCTTGAAAAGGTTATTTTCAAAGGTGATGTAACTAAAATATATGACGGTGCTTTCAGCGGTTGCACTAGTCTGAAGAAAATAGAATTCCCGGATTCGTTAGAATCAATCGCTGAAGGAGCCTTTTCCGGTTCAGGACTTGAAAGTGTTTATCTTCCCAGAGTCGGCATTGGCGAATGTGCTTTTGACAATTGTAAGTCACTAAAAAAAGTCGTTGTAGAAGACCGCGGTACCCGTAATTTTGTAAGCTTTTCTTATGCAGCCTTTGCCGGTTGTGAGAATCTTGAAAAAGTCTACATAAAAAGCGGCGAAATATATATAGGCGATCTTGCTTTTCATAATTGTAACAAGCTTACTGATGTTTATGTCTGGGTTTCTCCCGAAAAATGGGAAAAGCTTTTCGGCAAAGACAAATTCGGTGATGAAAATTTCAGCGGCAACGAGCCTCTTTTCAACGCTTCTATGCACTTTTATTATAAGCACACTCATTCCTTTACCACGAGCGACAAACCGGCAACCTGCCTTAAAACAGGCACACGCACCTTTATCTGTGCCTGCGGTGACAGTGAAAGCTACACTTTGCCTAAAACAGCTCACAGCTTTTCAGGCTGGGCAATAAGCAAAGCACCCACAAAAAAAGCTGACGGTACAATAAAACGCACCTGCACAGTCTGCAAGAAAAGTCAGACCAAAGCTGTCAAGTACGGTCTTGTACCCTCAAGAACAAGCAGTATAACCTTTGAAAGCACAACAAGAAAAATCAAGCTGACGTGGAAAGAAGTACCCGGTGCAACGGGCTACAGAGTTTACCGTTACAATCCCGAAACAAAGAAATACGTTAAACTCACAAACACCGAAAAAACCACGTATACCGCAACTAACCTTATTCACAGCTATCCTTACAAGTTCGCAGTAAAGGCTTACGCTCAGATTGACGGCAAAACATATTGGGCAACAAAATACAGAGCTATAAACACAGCTACTTTACCTGAAAAGCCTGTAATCAAAACCCACCCCGGTATGTTCGGTGACCCGTTAGTAGGATGGCCTAAGCTTAATCTGAACAATCATATCCATTACGGCAATAATCAGGAAACCGAAAAACACAGAAACCCCGTTAATTATACTCTTTACAGATCCACCAAGAAAGACAGCGGATTCAAAAAGATTCTTGAGGTATACAGAGAGGATTATGAATATAAGATGCTCGTACATCCTGGTAACAACATAGTTGCAGTCAACCAGCTTTCGCATAGTTATCTGCAATTCAAAGATAAAAAGCTTAAAAACGGCACCTATTATTACAAGGTTGTTGCCTATGTAACCGTTGACGGAAAGATCCTGTACGGAGAATTCAGTGACACAGTTTCATTCACCGTAAACAAATAAAATCAGCTCAGGAGACTTCAAAATCTCCTGAGCTTTCTTTTTACTGCATAAACACTGCGCCGTCTTCAAGGTTTGCAATACCGTTGTATTCAGGCAGAGGTGACGAATTTTTCTCATCAAAGATAAGCTTGCCCTCTGACTTTATGAAAGTGAAAACAGCTTCGGTTTCATCGTCTTTCAATATAATACTGTCCTCTGTTTCTTCAAAGTCTCCATAGTATATTTTAGATGAAAGAGGATGAATTTCAAATTCAAAAAAGTTTAAAGTCAAATCAAGAATAAGCTTTGAATAAAGAGGATCAAGCTCGCTTTTGTACTCTCTCCTGCCCTGAAGACTCATAATGAAGTCCATATCTTCGCTTTCAATTTCAGCATAATATGGCGGTGCGTAAAGCACGTTGCTTTCATCACTGAAGAATACAGGGTCATCTTCAAGCAAAAACTTACCGTCAAGCCAGAGCTCTTTTCTGCCGATATATTCTGCATTAACCCAGTTTGCAGAATCGCAGATTTCTTTAAGAGTCTCAATCTGTGTAGGAAGAAGATAATTGTTGGCTATTATAACCCGGTCAGGATTTGTTTCAGCTACACGCTCTTTATAAAATCTGATTTCGTTTTCTCTTACACCAAGACGTACTGTGGGGCCCTCAGCCATGAGGAAGGTATCCTTACCGTCGATGATTTCAAAAACATACATCGTTCCGAACTGAGTTGTGAACTTTTCCTGAGCCTTAGCGGTCATTTTACCCTTGTGGATTGTTCTTCCGTTTTTATAAAGTCGGAAAGTGATTTCAGCAAAGTCCGCCTCTTCACTGTTTTCATCGCCGTCCCATCTGACAGGTGTCCATATAGGTGTATCGTCCTTTTCATAGGTCATTTCGGTGCTTTCTTCATTATGCTCACCGAACTTTTCCTTGACCATTGTGCCATCACTGCAAGTAAGTTCAATCTTGTCATAATCCATACTGAAGATTAAAGGACAGGCATAGGCATACGTGCAGCTGAGCATCGGAGAATAAGACCAGTAGGCAATATGAAAATAATCCATCGCTTTAGTGCGGCACTCGTAGGTAAGGGTATTGCTGAGCTGTTCTGTGTCGTAGCTTTCTTCGGGCACCATAAGATGGAATGTTTTTGCAAAAGCGCTGTCAAGGTCATTTTTATCAAACTCCCAGCATTCCTTAAGCGCATAAGTGCCGTCAGCTTCTACTCCAAACTCGATAATAGCTCTGTTAGCTTCACCGCTTTCAAAAACCTGACCGTTTTCGTATGTGTATCGGTAACGGACAAAGGCAACCGCATACTTTTCAATTGTGCCGTCACTTGTTCTGAGGCACTGTTCGCCCAGCACGTGGAAGCTTACAGCCGTAAAGGGCATACCGGTTGCAAGAGAGCCCTCAGGCGGGTCAAGCTGATTTTTAAGCGCCATTTCAATCTGGAAATCACGCTCTGAAGTATGAGAAGTATATTCGTGTATGACGGTGTTTTCCTTGTAATTTTTGCCAAGATATCCGAGCCTTCTGATTTCTTTTACGGTTATCTGACCTACCTCACCGATTTCGGCTTCACCGTTTTCATTTATGACGCCATCAATCCACAGAGTAGGTGCGAAAGCCTTTATCATATAATATTCGTCGTTTTCTGTTTTCACAAGATAATGAAGTGTGCAGTTTTCAGTTTCGCTTTCACCGTCCCAATTTCTTGCGACATAAGCTGTGGTAATTTTATCAAGCTCGGGAGCCATATCAAGAAAAGTGAAGCTGTCCAATCTTTCATTGTCAAGGTCGCTTTTCTGAAGCTCACCGATATCCGCAGTTATTCCGTTCTCTGTAACATAAAGGTACGGTGTTTCTGCAAAGCCTACACCATATATGTTTTCAGTAACATAATCAGTTAATCTTTCGCTGTAGATTCTGTCTCTTTCAAGATAATAGCCCTCTTTGATTTCGTCAGCACTTACGGGATTGGTAAGTAAGCAAACGGAAGCCGCAACAGACGCAACAAGCGCCACAACAATCACCCAGAAAGCAGGCTTTTTGTAATTCATCACAGATTTGATTCTCTGCTTTACACCAACCTCACCGAAAGCAAGAGGACAAGCAGCAATCATTCTTCTGTGGGTGCTGTTCTGAAGAAGAGCAAGAGAATATTCCTGACGCTCCTCGTGAGCAAAATTTTTCACAGCCTTTTCGTCGCAGGCAAGCTCAATATCACGGCATAAAAGCACATAACTGAGCCACATAAGAGGATTGAACCAGTATACCGAAAGAATAAGATATGCTACGGGCTTAATCAGGTGGTCTTTTCTTTTAAGGTGAGCGTTTTCGTGGGAAATAATGTGATTTCGGTTTTCATCTGTAAGACCGAAAGGAAGATAAATTTTCGGCTTAAGAATACCGAGAATAAAGGGCGACTGCACATTTTCACTTTCAAAGATATTGCCCTCATACTTTACGGCAGTACGCATTTTTCTTTTGAGAAGCATATAACACACCACAGCGTAAATCACCATTACTGCTATACCGATAAGCCACACATACGAACCGAGTATAGCCACAACCTGCAATGGGTTGACGCTGTTTGAGAGGTCGGGTGCAAATGATTCTGAAATAACGGGGTTCACTACTGTATTGAGTGCAGGTATACCCGTACTGATTGAGGGTGAGGGTGAATAAATTATGTCGGGAGACACAACCTCAGAGGAAGGAATCAGGCTGAAAATGCTTTCAATTGAAAAAGGAAAAACAAGCCTTATTCCTACAAGCAGCCACCAGAGGCAGTTTATCCATTTGGGTGCTTTTTTAAGAAGAAAACGAAGCAGTACTACTGCAAGAACAATCCAACCTGCACTTATGCTCAGATTGAACACTTCTATAAAGAGAGTTGTCAGATCGAACATAGCTTTTCCTCCTTACTTTTCAATTATTTTCATAATTTCGTTTATCTGCTCATCGGTTAATTTCTGCTGTTTTGTAAATGCGGCAATAAATTGAGGAAGCGAATTCCCGAATCTCTTTTCCATAAGCTCATCAATTTCGGCTACCTGAGCCTGCTGCTTTGAAACGAGAGAGGAAACAATTGCGTTCTCGTTTTTAACTACTCCCCTTTCTGAGAGGCGGCGGATTACTGTGTAGGTTGTGGCCTTGCTCCAGCCCAGCTGCACCTTTGCCATTTTTACAAGCTCTGTACTGTTTATGGGTTCGTTTTCCCAGAGTATCATACAGAATCGGTATTCACTTTCAAAAATTTTAGGTATTTCCATATTATCATCTCCTTTTAGGTTTAACTTGTTAAACCTTACAATTGAAGTTTAACGCATTAAACCTTGTTTGTCAAGTGTTTTCATGAAAGTTTTTTTAAATTAATAATTGACCAAAGGAAAATACGGTGTATAATGTATTCATAAGAAATTAAAGGAGAGATACTATGAACAAAAAGCTTTACTTAAGAGGCCTTGTTGCTCAGGGATGGTACAACTTTACTGAGGGACTTGTTTACACTCTTATTACAAGACCAACTCCCTCTGACCTGATTTACGAAAGCAGAATCAGCTACGGAAAAGACAGAATGCAGTATATCAACACCTATTGCAAAAAGGGAACGGAAAACATAAATAAGCCTCTTTTCATTTATATCCACGGTGGGGGCTGGCTTTCGGGTATTACCGAAATGCGAAACCGATATGTTTCCTTGTGGGCTGAAAAGGGCTACTTTGCTGCATCGATAAGCTACGGTTATGCTCCGCAGAAAACTTTCCCTGAGCCAATTCAGGACTGCTTTTCGGCAATTGATTTCATCTGCGACCATGCAGAGGAATGGAATATCGACTTAAATAACGTTATTCTTGCAGGTGAAAGTGCAGGCGGATATTTTATTTCCCACGTTGCCTCTGCTGCTGCAGATTTTGCACCCTACAAAGAAAACGGTCTTACTTTTGAAAGCTACGATAAGCTCGGTATAAAGGCAGTGGTAAGCCTTTCAGGCTGCTACAATTTTGAAAGACTTATTGACGAAACCAAAAAGCAGTCGGAATTTCCCGACGTGAAGACAATGTGCAAAACCTTTTTGGGTATGGAGCTTTCCGATATAAAGCAGTGGCTAAAGACCACTGAAGGAAAGCTTGCTTCACCTGTTATCACAAAGGATTTTCCGCCGACATATATGGCATGGGCAACAAGAGACAAGCTGAAATACGAAGCTTTTGATATGGCAAACGATTTGAGAAAGAACAATATTCCCTACCGTCTTTTCAAGGTTGACGACATCAGCGCTCAGCACGCCTGGACAATTGTTCCCATCTTCCAAAAGAGCAGAGAGTGCTTTGACGATGCACTCAACTTCTGCGAAAAGTATATAACAAGATAAAAAAATTACTGCAGACTTTCCTTTAACGAACGGTCTGCAGTTTTTTTCTTTTTATTTTTTAAGCTTTCTTATGGTGATTTCATTTGACGTAATCATCAGTGCACATACACCCATAAGAACGAACGGTGTAATTTTAAAGGTTGTCCACGACGCAACAAAACCGAAAAGAAGCTGAATTACAAAGCCGATTGCGTAAGCTCCACCCATATGAAAGCCGGTTATATCTGCCGCATAGGTTTTGCCGAAGCGTTCGGGAACAGCATGAAGTATACTCGGAAAAATAGGTCCGAAGCCGAAGCCCATAATAAGAAAGCCGAAAAGTGCAGCCGGACCTATAGGAAGTGCAAGGAACACGATTCCGAAAAAGGTGATAACCATTCCGCATTTAATCATTGTGTTGTCGCTGAGCTTCATCGAAGCAAATCCGGCAACTAATCTGCCAAGCATTATGCCGCCATAAATAAGTGACACCCATTTTGCAGCCTCAGCAGGTGAAAGAGCAAAAACATTAACTGCAAAGGTTGCTCCCCAGGTACCCATGAGAAATTCCATTCCGCAATAAAATCCGATTGAAAGAATACTTGTGATTACGCCCTTTGATTTTACAATTTCAAAAAAGCCCTTACCGCTTTTTTCCTCGTCGCTTTCAGCCTTATCTGATTCCTTTTCAATCTTGTTCCACTGCTTGAAAGCGATGAGAGCAATTGCACCGATAATAAGCTGTAAAAGTGCAACTATTCTGTAGCCCCCACGCCATGAGCCTTCACCGCCGTCAAGAAAAGCCGACATAATAAGCGGACTGACCGTTACGCCTACACCCCAGAAGCAGTGGAGGAAATTCATATGTGAAGCTTTGTAGTGAAGAGAAACGAAGCTGTTAAGACCCGTATCAATTGCTCCTGCACCGTAGCCGAGAATAACTGAAAAGATTATCATAACCACAACGTTAGGCGAAATGCTTATGCCTAAAAGTCCAAGTGCAGTTACAAGAATTGAGGCAAGGGCAACCTTTGCCGTTCCGAATTTACGAAGAAGTGTACCTGCAACAAAGCTTACTCCACCCGTACCAAAGCCGACAATAACACTGAAAACCGAAGCAAAGCTTTCAGGCAATCCGAATTCTTCATGGACCACAGGCCACACTACACCTAAAAGCGAGTCAGGCAGACCAAGTGAAATAAAGATTATGTAAATAACACAAATAACAAGTAACATCGTTTTCCCCTTTCTCAGCGGATTCAGATTTTGCTGAGTTCTTTTTTCAGTCTTCTCGACCAGATTCCTCTCCAGATTGCAAAATCCTCGCCTGAATTCCTGAAGCATTTTATTTCATTCACAAAGCCGTAATAGGCAATTTTGAAGTCACAGTTTTCCGAAAGGTCTGCATACTTTTTATATGTATCGTAAATTCCGTACAAATCGCCCCACATATTACGAAGCTGATAAAGGTCATACTCTCTGTTTGCCCACATACTGTCGCAAGGGTCAATAAAGCCCGTAAGCTCAAAGGTTTTCGGGTCTGCCATTATGTTCATAATGTTAAGGTCGCCGTGAATAAGCACGGGTGCAACTGCCTCATCACCGATTCTGTCGTAATAATCGGTAGCCTTTTTTAAAAGTGCGTATTCACTTTCAGGCAGCTTTCCCATTTCTGCCATATCTTTTGTGAACTGAAGAACACCCTCGACAACCTCTGTACGATAAAACTCATACCAACTGTCATAAACCGGATTCATGAGCTCGCCGTATTTTTCACCCTTTACGCTGTGCCACTGTAGCATACCCTTTACAACGCTTTCTGCAAAGGCTGCCTTTTTCTTTTTATTGAAAAGGAGAAACACAGGGCTGAGCACATTCTGCCCCTTAATATAGCTCATAGCAAGAAAAGACACTTTTTCGTCACTGTAGCTGCAGAGAATTTCCGGCATTGGCACATCTGTATTTTTTGAAAGAGCTTCAAGCTGAAAGGCTTCTCTTTCGTTAAGACCTTTTCTTCTGTATGCTTTGAGAGCGAAAATCTTTCCGTCTTCGGTTTCGGTTTTGAAAACCTTGCCGTAGCTTCCTCCACCGATAAATTTCATCTTTTGGATTTTTATGTTCATTTTCTTTTCAACAAGAGGTGGCAAAGCTTTTTTAAGGTAGTCGAGCTTAAATTCGTGAAATTCCATACAAATTTCTCCTTCGCTTTTCTTGCTTATTATTCTATCAGCAAAAGCTTATTAAAATATATCAAAATTACGATAATTATAGCAAAAAAACATTGCATTATAAAACAGTTTGCTATAAAATGGAATAAAGAAACCTAAAAGCAGAGGATAACAATGAATGATAAAACATTAAAGTATGAGGTTCTTCAAAGCAGCAGACTTTTTGACGAAAGAGAAGAGGGTAAAATTCACACCCCATATGAAATCGAAAACGCTTTTTACTCCACTATCAAGCGCGGTAATGTAAAAGAAATGAAAGCCATGCTTAAAACATTTATGGATAACAAGCTGATCCTTGGGAAGCTTTCAAATAACAGCTTTCGTCAGATACAATACTGGGCAGTGTGCTGTATAACAATTGCTACCCGTTATGCAATTTCAGGCGGACTTGACGAAACAACGGCTTTTAATTTTTCAGACGACTGTATAATGAAAATTGATTCTCTTTCAAGTGAGGAAGAAATATTCAAACTGCTTGTCAGAAAAAGTGAGGAGCTTACCCTGATGGTAAAAGACAGCAAGGTAAGTCTTGACTATCCGAAGGCTGTGCGAAAATGCCTTTCCTACATCAACACAAATCTCTATACTCCTCTTACCTTGCAGACGCTGTCAGCTCACTGCGGAGTTTCAAAGGACTATCTGTCACTGATTTTCAAAAAAAGTCTCGGGATGACCATTCCTCAGTACATAAAAAAAGAGCGTCTTAAAGAGGCAAAGGAACTTTTAAGCAGCGGTATGACAATTTCTGAAACCGCTTACACTGTCGGCTTCAGCTCAGACAGTTATTTTATAAAATGCTTTAAAGAGGAATACGGCATTACACCAAAAAGCTATATTAAAACTCTTAATATATAACTGAAAGGAGAAAAAATATGAAAGAAAAAACATTAACCCCCGAAAAGCTCAGAAAAATTCAGCTTAAACGGGAAAAGGAAATCAGAAAATGGGAGAAGGAGAAGAACAGACCAAAGCGCAACACATATTTTCTCTACCTCATTTTCATAATCACACTCATTTACGCAGTTGATGAAATCGCCTCACAGATAGGTACTCTGATGAAAACGGAAATTGCAAACGACCTTTTTGCTTCTTTTGGTCAGAGCAGTGTGGGTGTACTTGACATTCTTTCCGTTCTGGTTGTACCCTTCCAGGCAATCGGTCTTCTTTACCGTCCCCTTGCTGACCGTTTCGGCAGAAAGCTTTTCCTCATTATCAACACCTTCGGTATGAGCTTTGCAATGCTTGTTATTTTCCTTTCGAACAACATTTTCCTGTACTTTATCGGTGCGTGTATGGTACAGTTCTTCATTCCCCACGATATGCATGTTGTTTACATAATGGAATCTGCGCCCTCAAAGAAGCGTGCCGTTTTTTACTCCGTTGTAAAATTCGTTGCAAATATGGGAGTTATGCTTATTCCTCTTCTTCGCCGTATGCTTATGGACGATGCATCACAGTGGAGAAAAATTTACCTTATCCCTGCTCTTGTGGGACTTGTAAGCTCATTTATTGCCCTTATTTCAGCGAGAGAAACCGATGCATTTATCGACTCACGTCTCAAGTATCTAAAAATGAGCGACGAGGAACGAGCTGAACTTAAAAAGCAGAAAAGTGCCGAAAGCTCTCAGGGCGGTCTTTTCCCTGCTCTCAGGTTTGCTCTCAAGCACAAACAGCTCAAGTGGCTTTACATCACAGCTACAATTGCAAACATCGGCTTTATTGCCACCACCAACTATCAGGTTATTATGTCCTACGGCTTTGCCGAAAGCCTTATCAGAGACGGACTGTTCTCCTCCTTCGGCGATGCGGTTATGGACGCAGTAAGTGTCGGACCCATTACTGCCGCACTGTTCACCTTCCCCATCGGCTCTGCAGTAGCTCAGGTTATAATGGGCTTCATTTCCGACGGTAAGGGCAGAAAGGCTGCCGCGATTACAACTGCATTCAACTGTCTTATCAGCTTCGTGATTTTCTTCTTCGGTGCAAAATACGGCTGGAATGCTTACCTTGTGGGCTTCTTCTGCGGTGCACACATCGGCAGCTACTACTCCACAAACGATGTACTTATTATGATGATCGGTGAATCCTCGCCCACCAACCTGCGTTCATCCACAATTTCAGCGCAGTACATCGTTGTTGCAATCGGCGTTGCACTTTCAAACGTTCTCGCCCTGCCCCTTATGACAATTCTCGGCAATCAGTACATCGGTATTATTTCCTTCTGTCTGCTTGTACCGGGCTTTATCGGCGCTCTTGTTTCAATGTGCCTGAAAACACACGACACAAAGGGTATCGATATGGATACGGTTACAGGCTGCGAGTGGGACTGAAACAAACGAAGCGTGCCTTACGGCACATGAAAAATGAAGCAGCCTTCGGCTATGAAGCGCACCTTCGGTGCATGAATTTTTGACGTCACGCTTTGCTTCATGCTGAACGCAGTTCAGTGCTTCATGTTTGCCTCGGCGAACGCTTTATATGAGCGAAGCAAATGCTTCATTCAGTATTCTCATCAGCATCACAATTAACAGCTTAAAGGGAACGGCTTTCGTCGTTCCCTTTCGTTTATTTAAGATTACAGTTTTTGTCAAAGCTTGGGTTAAATGCGTAGAAGTTCTTCTCGTTGAGCTTATCAGTTGTAAGCCTCAGACCCTCGCCAAAGCGCTGATAATGCACTACCTCTCTTGCTCTGAGGAACTTGATTACGTCGCACACGTCAGGGTCGTCAACCAGACGGAGAATGTTATCGTAGGTTGTACGAGCTTTCTGCTCGGCAGCCATATCCTCGTGAAGGTCAGTTATTACGTCTCCTTTTGACTGCATTGTCATCGCACTCCATGGCACGCCTCCTGCACTCTGAGGATAAACGCCCGTGGTGTGGTCAACGAAGTAAGCATCAAAGCCGCTTTTCTTGATTTCTTCAATTGAAAGATTTCTTGTAAGCTGATACACAAGAGTGCCTATCATTTCGAGGTGAGAAAGTTCTTCAGTGCCTAAAGAGGATAAAAAATGGCTATCTTAAATTAGAGTTATTTGTGATATTTGTATACATAACTTGTATATCTTCCGCCACCAATTTTTTCTATTTTACCGGTACGTACCAAATCTCCAAGAGTTATCTCAATTGTCGTATCGCTGATATCAGGACACAGCTCAATAAGTTCTCTCTTTGTTGTTTCATAACCTCTATCTTTCAATATGTATTCTATTCTTTCAGTTTTTGACATATCTGAATTATGAAGATTAATGAAATCTGAAAACTTTTCATAAGCTCTTAAAATAACTCTGAGAATGAACTTTGTCATTTCTTTGTAATCATTGTTATCTTCTTGCCAATCCTTCATCGATACTTCCCATATTTGATAGAAAGATTCAAGATTTTCATAAATAATTTCCTCTAAGCTGATATATTCTCCGATACCAAAACCACACATTTTTAATAAGTATGATATCAACAATTTGCTGACTTTTTCAGACGATTGATTAAATGGATAAATCGCTAAGAAATCTGTAAAGAACAAACATATAGGTATAAGCATATCTACATCTTTATCATTCAGACAATCTGTAAACTCTGAACATATTGAATTAATACACATCAGAACATCTTCGCCATCAACTGCATTATAATTTTTATTTGTATAATATTCCCACGGTCTTAAAAATCTTACATTCCAATGAAAGCCCCTAACCCTGTATTGGTTTTCATTAAAATACAGATATTTGGTTGTCAGGTTTGCAAGTTTTAATATTGTATCTGAATTTAGAGAAATTATCGCTTTATCAAAGATATATGACAACGCATCATTATAACCAGCAATATAATAATGATCATTGTCGTCATCAGCCGTTTCGTTGTTATCAAGCATATAATCTATATCTTTTCGAGGTACAGTAACATTAGTAATTCTACAACCTGCTTCGATACTATTTATTCTTGCTATCCTTTTCATATTGGCAAAATCTAATTCTTCGTTATCAATGAAATAATCAATCTTGCCTTTGAGTTTATATATTTCTGCAAGAATCTTCACTATTTCATTACTTAAAACTTCGTTGCAAGTTCTCTTATAGTCAAAGTTTCTCATATTATCACTCCTACGCTACTTATGCTATATGAATATTATAACATACAAATATGCAATTGACAATAGTGGCGATAAAAGCCACATAAACAATAAAGTTTGTTCATCTTCAAACTAGATAATTAGTGTGTTTGTTATATTCTTAAAATGGATTGTGTAAGAAAAATCGCTAATTAACCATTTCTATGTTTTTCTTAGGTTAAGTCACATAGCTTCGTTACGGTAAAAACGCAGGCATATCTTGTATATTTCGACTTAGTATGCTATCATATTAAATATATAAGTTTTTTCGACAATAAATATTTGAGGTGATTTAGATGGTAAGTACTAATATGTCTATGCAGACAATTACAGCATACAAATATTATATAGTTGACAATTTAACCAAACAACCACTTGTATCAGGAGATGGAACAAATGGTACGATATGCATTAGGAATTTATTAGACGAATTCTCTGAACAGATGAAAAAACCACAAATATCAAGAAAAAGCCAAAAGATTCTCACACTTGAAAAAAATCCGCTTATTAAATCCTCTGTTGCCGAACAACGATTTCATTTTAGGGCAACAGCAGGAAGGTTTGGACAACGAACAGTAGCAATAAATGTTGAAGATAAAAACGAAAGAACCGAATTAGGTACTGAAAATGCTATCTGTCACTTTTATAATGTTTTCTTTTATGTTGAATATGGCACAAAGAACAATGTGTGCATTTTTCATAGATACGGAAGAGGCGGATGTAAAACCGTATTCTTGGAAATGTTTAAAACCTTTCTTAAAGAACGCAACTTATCAATAGAAATGTTAGCATTGGTAAGCCCAAACAATGAAAGTATCATAGAGAAAGGACAGAAAACCAAAATTAGACTATTAAAAAATACCGCTAAAGTAAATCATTCACCTGATGTTGCAGATAATATTGTTACAAAGAAAGTATGCAACAATACTGAAATGGAATTAACAATAAACCTGAAAAACAAAAGAGTTGCGTCTAAAATAGGTGATGTCAATGATATTGTTTTGGGAAGAAAAAAGATATCCGAAGTTTATGAAATACCTGACGATTTTGACTATGATCAGACTATGGTTGAAATGCTTATAGGCAATCAAAAGAAAACTTTAGATTTGAGTCGAATAGGAGTAATGTTATGCGAGTATGATATTACTGATAAACTAGAGTATGATAAAGATAATGAGCCTACATATGAAACCATATCGACGCAAGCAGATGAATATTATAACACTCAAATGAAGAAGGTTGTATTATGATCGAAAAATTAGAAATAATTATGATGGTTATTGTTATATTACTATCAATAATCACTTTGTTCAATCCAAAAATAAGAGTAATTAAAATATTGCGTGGCCATTTTTCAACTTATGAAAATGATAATACAAATAAAGCTTCATTTTTTGACTATATTTGCTTTGTTGTTTTTCCAATTATCCTTTCTTGTTATCTAGTCGTTTTTAAAAATCTTGAAATACACGATATAAATATATTATTAACGGTGTTCTCTATTTTCACGGCTCTACTTTTCAACTTTTTAATGCTTATAATTCAAGTAAAAGATAATCCAATAAATGAAACAAATAAACCTGAAGGTTTCGATGAAAATAAATACAATAAATTAGTCAATCAAACTTATTATAATGTTTCGTTTGCTATTATACTTAGCATTTTAGCTATTGTTATTATTTGGATTTTAAGTATTTTGCCAGAAGGAAATAAGCGTGAAATTAGAATAATCACTATAGTTTCATTATCGGTAATGATAGCATTCTTTTTGGATTTGTTAATGATTCTTAAAAGAATATTTTCAATATATCAACATCGAAAATGATATATGCCAAAATCGCTTTTAATTAAACTATGCTAAAATAAAAAAGATAGTTTGAGTATAATATACATGCAAAACGGCACCTGTGAGAGTGGTGTCGTTTTTAATTTAAGTATTCTTTTTTATTACAGGCAAATACATAAAAAACAATGGATTCTTTATTTATGTCTATAATATGCCCCTTGTATCAATTAAATAAACTGAGTGAATATTATTTAATTAATCAACACAGCGTACTTTCAACTTCACCTTTTTCCTTTATTTTTCTATATTGCTCTGCCATATTATCAAAATCCTTCTTTAATTTTTCTAATTCTTTTTCTCTTTTTGACAGCTCTACAGAATAATAGAAAGCTGTACCTCTATCATCATTTTTTATGAAGCTATCAATCTGAGAAACACAATTATTGATAGATTTTTCCTTTTTCTGCAATTCTTCTTTTTTCTTTTCAATTATGTACTGCTCTCTATTTAAGTGTTGTCTGCTCTGATTACCATTGACAATTTCAATATCATATTTTTTTGCTATTTCAGCTAATTCTTCTCTTTCTCGATTCTGCCATTTAGTTACCGCTAAATTAAACTTGCCTGTACCATCTTTCTCTTTATCTGATTTAAAGCCCATATCCTCTAAAGCTCTGTTTAAGGATACCCTACTACTCATTCCGGTCTTGTAAGAATCAGAATAAAATATAACATCCATATGAGCATGAATAACACCCTGTTCGTCAAGATGAATCGTTGATAGATATAAATAGGCGTTAGGATTTCTGTCCTGAAAATTATATATGTATTCATCAAGTATTGCTATGACATCATCAGCTCTTTCTCCGTCAGGACAGAATTCAGGGTTCTGCTTCATATTGCCAAGCGAAACAATTATCTCATATGATGATTGTTTTGCTTTCTTGAATTTTGCCAGTTCCTTATAGCTACATCCCTCTGCTCTCTTTTGTTCAATCAATTTTTTCTGTTTTTCTTCTGCTTCTATCAACTTTTTCAAATAATCGTCTATTCTTCGGTCTTTTCTCTTTTGTTTGTTGTTGTATTCTTTTACTGCAGCAGAAAACAGATAATCATAGGCTTGTTCTTTTGTATGGTTCACATAGTAAATGTTATCTTTTGATTTTGAGGCATCTACATACGGAACATATATAGTTCGAAGGTTATGCCCTTCATTATGTAATTCAGACATCCTGAACGATAATGTTGACTTCATTTATTTTTCGCTCCTTTCTCTTTTTTAATAGCAGAAAAATAACAGAAAATTAATCTCTTGGTATAAGCCAACTGGTACCATCATCATTAAGATAAATTTCATCCATTTCAGACATTTGAAATCTTATAAACTCAACAACTACATCTTCTATAAATTCCTCGGTTGATATACCAATTGCTACTGCATAGTTTTTAAGTTCTTCAAGAGTATGTGTGTCTAATGTTATTGTTATATTTCTCATATCCATACTAAATCACTGTCCTTTCTTGTATATATTTATAGTCCTCAATATTAATATGACAGATACAAGAAGAAAAACAGAAAAATTTTACGCTATGTAATACTTATATTTTTGTTCAATATCTAAAATTGTACTTGCATTTTTAAAGAACAGACCATCATAAAAACTATCTGTCAGACCATATTGTTCTTTAGCTTCTTTAAATGTCATCGTCTTCATTTCACCTTGTTCCATATTTATACTGTGTCTGAAATTTTTTTGATTAGCTTTGAAATGCCCCATTCTTTGATGTTTGATTTTTTTCTTTTCATCAGATGTGTTAGCGATTGAATACTTACTTACATTTTCATCGGTTTCACCTGATAAACCATAAGTAAGGTATGCAGCTAAAAATAATATATCCTTAGTCTCTTTTAATTCATCATAATGCATAACTCCTTTTTTCCAAATAGTATCAATTTCTTGAACCATTTTACTTGGTATAAATTTATCCCAATATAAAATCAAATGAAAATGTATGCTTCCTGAATTACCAAATTCAATAACATAAAAGTATTTTACTTTATTATCCTTAGTAGCGTAATTCCTTCTTATTTTTTTAATTAAAGCTTCCATGTCTTTCCCGGCTCTATCAACATCATCCATGTGATAATCATAAAGTAATGTAATAAACTGAGTTTTATCTATACCCTCAAAATTGTTAATTATAATATTTTTAGTTGCCTTTCTGGAACGAGTTAATGATTTTGGATTGTCTAATCTAGTTTTACCATTTAAATTTTTAGGTTTACTTTTTGTTGTTTTGGTTTTATCAGGATCTGTTTTTTCTTTTGGTATCTTGTTACGTTTATCGTAATTAAAATCATAGTCAATACCAAATTCATAATTATTATCATTATTGAAAAATGCATCTTTCTTAATAGTTCTAACTTCACCTGTTCTTATATCAGTACAATTTTTATCATTAAGTTTTTTCAATGCAGATGGTGGAATTAAAATAAAATTGCTTTCTTTAACTTCAATAATATGATTCATCAATCTTAATTCAATGGGAGTATCATCATTAATAAATACTTTATTTTTCATTTTAAATCTTCCTTTCTATAAGAAAATCAATATTAAATTTGTCCGACTTTTGTACCCAGAATAAATAATGAAAACTGACATCAAAGTTCAGACATAATTAATATGAAAGATTTGAAATGAAAAAATTTTTTCTACACAGAAAAAATTGATTTTTTGATGAAAACAAAAAAATTTTTATAAAAAAATCCGTCAAACTCCATTTTAGGAATTGACGGATTAGTTATTACCCTGCAAAGCAGGCTCACTTAGTTTTGATATGCAATGTCGAAACTAGTAGTGAGTTATATTTTTTGACAAAAAAATATAAAAACGGTTGGTGCGTAGTTTTGTTTAATTAAATGTTTTTAGCTGTAATTATTCAATTAAACTACACTGCGTATATTTTCATTTTTTCATTGCTCATCTTTCATACTATTTATGAAAGGAGATGGTAAAAATGAATATCTATGAAATGGTAACCAATCGAATTATAGAAAAGCTTGAAAAAGCTGAGGAAAGTGGAGAAAAATTCCACTGGGTAAAACCCTTCGATATTACTAATAGTACCCGCTTCGCTTGTAATTATGAGACTCAGGCACCCTATACCGGAATCAACAAATTATTGGCTGAACCCGATGAATATCTTACATTTAACCAAGTCAAAAAAAAGAATGAAAAAAATAAAGATGATTTTCTTCATATAAGAAAAGGAGCAAAAGGTATACCCATCTTGTATATTAATTGGAAAGAAGTTTTAGATGATGAAGGAAACGTTAAAACAGACAAAGACGGAAACCCAATCAAGAAACCGTTTTTTAAATATTATACAGTATTTTCAAGGCAAGATGTAATCAATAAAGAAGGAGATAACTTACCTAGCAAGCTACCAACAAAACATTTTAACTATGATGAAATTGAATCCTTGACGCAAAGAGAACTATTGAGATTTACTTCTATGATTAGCCATTATTGCAATCAAAACGGTATTGAGCTGCAAATAATCAATGATGGAACAAGAGCATATTTTTCATCAACAGATAAAGTTATCAGAATTCCGAATTCGAGCAGTTTCAATTCAATTTTTGAATTTGTAAATACGCTTGCTCATGAATGTATTCACTCAACAATGATAATTAATAAACGTGTTTCAGAAAATGAATATAACTATAAAGACTCTTACAGTAGAGAGGAATTAGTTGCTGAAATCGGAGCCGCTATGTTAATCAGTCAATTCAGAATATCCGACGATTCACAAAACCAAGACAATGATATTGCATATATCCAAGGATGGCGTTCATTCATCAAGGATAACGATACTAAAGGAATTGTTATAGGGGCAGCTCAACACGGACAAAAGGCTTGTGATTTAATACTAGACACAAAGCTCAGAACAAAGATTTTAGAAGAAATAAAAGAAAATCCAGAATCTTTTGAAGATGCTCCTGATTTCATAAAAATGGATATTCAATTTGTAAAAGAAGCCACTGAAACCAATCCTCTTGTGTGGGATTTTGTCACCGATGAAATCAAAGTAGAATTTAATAGTGGCTTAAACGAAAATGTTTATACGGAAGCTAAAGATTCATTTTATTTTCTCGATGATGAGAGGTGAAAATTTTATGGCTAAAGAAAAAGTAATTGAAGGATTAATAATTGAACCTAATCAATTCCCCAGAAGATTAAGAATAGATAATGAATTAGCTGCTTTTCAAAAAGCGGTAAAAGGTTACATTGAGTGTATAGATTTGCCTAATAGAG
>JBGVGM010000043.1:0-9127 GCA_045121655.1 Acutalibacteraceae bacterium
GGGTTGTGGTGCGGTACCACTATAAAAATCCCAGCTTAAAAATAAACGACAATAATACAACAGTATTAAAGGCTGCCTAATTGCGGCCCGTCTTCTTTGAGAGTACTGCGGCTCATCTGAAGGCGTCGACTTAGCAGTGAACGTGAACGCCAGAGCAGGTTCGTATGGCGTCATGAATCAGAATCTACTGAACTCGTAAGCCTGTCAATCGGCGTACGGGTGAGGGAATGTTAAAAGACTGACTGCACCCGGAGAAGGTTATGTGGATGGATTTTCGGACGCGGTTTCGATTACCGCCGTCTCCACCAAACACAAGTCAGACGAACACCTACTACTTCTTCACAGGCGGCTTCGCCGTGAAAGTGGACATCTGACAGACAGACAAGAACCAAGGTTAGCAATAACCTTGGTTCTTTTGTTGGTTAAGAGTTGTTGAGAAAGTTTATGGAGTATGATATAATTTTGTTAAATAAAAAGGGAGATAATAGAGTAAATATGGATAATGAGATTAAACTAACAGATGGTTTTATAGATCTGAAAATTAATGAAAACTTGCTCGGATTTAGGAATGTGCATCAGAAAGAATATGCGATTATTAGAGAAACAAAAACTTTATTGGATAGTATGCAACGTGAATTCATAAATCAAGATGCGTCAAAAAGTGAAATGTATCTTGTAACAGCAATAATTGAATTGAACAAGCTTTTTCAATCTGCTGTTGTTCTATTTGAAAGAGGTTTGCTTGAATCAGGGAATATAATAATCAGAAGTTGTTTAGAATTATCTTTTAAAATCGTGGAAATAATAAAAAACAAAAACTTTGTTGATGATATGATAAAAGAATTGAATCACGAAACAATAACCACTTTGAATATCATAAAAAGCAATAAACTCTATGATATTGTTCCTAAACTAGAAGTAAAACGAATGTTGAGTATATATAATACCGCAGGAACTAAACCGAAAATTTCTCCTTTTAAGTTAGCGAAAAAGAATGATTTGATGCGAGAGTATATTTTGTATAGATTATATTGTAATGATAGCCATCAGTCTATTGCAACTTTAAGTGAAATACAAATATTTGAAGATAATGGAGTTAGACTAAATGGTAATTTAAGATTGGATAAGTTTTCTGAATCTGTATATATGTTGATTAGTATTATAATGATTCCATTCCCAACTTTAATAGATGAAGTTTTCACTGATGATAAAGTAAAAGAACAATACGAAAAGCTAAAAGAAAATTTCCAAAATGTTTTTGAAAAAGAGTAACCTTGATACAATGCAACTGAGTGATAAGGAAGTAATTTAAAAATCACTTATCAGGCACGGGCAAGACAAAAAAGTAGAGAGAAACTTGATTAATTTCAACCTTAACAAAATACCGCTTGTTTACAGTACAACCGGTGATACTGAAAAAGAGATTGATGTTTATTTCAATTATCCTTCGCTCAGTATTGATTTCTTTGTCGATTTCAATCAGGTACACTCAATCAAGTGCGAGAGTGTTGATGATGCTGTCGGTAAACTCGGCAATTTAACCCCACAGAAAATCAACAACAAATTAAAACAGCCCTTGATCGTCGAACCTTTTTTGTTCTCTCATACGATCAAGGGCTGTTTTTCTGAATTCTTTGTATCTGACATCTTTGGTTACCTCTCATTTCCTTGATTTGAGTATCGGTCACTGTTTCACGATTTTTCAAACATTATTCTTGACATTTTCTGTCAATCATCCGTTAAGTCGGATATGCTGTTGTTTGCTTTTTTACAGTTCCGATATTTCCCTCATTTGTTTTTATGGGGTCTTATCAGTACATTGGACTCACCGCTTATTTTTAATTTTATTTGTCAACTGAAAATCTGTTACCGACATTTCGGACTCGTTCCTTTATTATTATTTTTGTTTTAACTGTGCATTGGTATCACACCCTTCGATTGATTTTCTTATATTATAATCTGCCTTTGCAGCAGCATTGTAAAAATCATTTTTCAGGATTCAATCGGATTTCTTATTTGACCTCTGTCTGTTCTGTTTTTCCGAGGTCCTTTACTTGTTCATTGGTATCACCTCTTTCTGTCTATAATATATCATCATACAAGGTTGATTTCAAGAGCAAAAATTCACGAAGAACAAAAGCAGTTATTGTATATAACGCTGGAAATAAGCAGAACAATAAGAAAAATACTGTCTAATATTTACAAATCAAAAGCATTGAGTTATAATTATATTGTTGCGGTCCTGAAATAAGACTTACGGATTGCTTTTTATATCGAAAAAACCGCTCATGAGCTTGTTTTACGACTCACGAGCGGTTAAAATTTTAATTATACTTGTTACACTGCTGCTTTTTTCTTATCCTTGGTTAGAGTTTTGATAGCAAAAAGTGTAACCAAAAGAACAGCGAATGAAATCGGAAGACAGATGGCTGCGTTCTTCACAAAACCTGCAAGAACATATGAAGCAGCTGAAATGGTAAGAACAACTGCTGCATAAGGCAACTGAGTTTCAACATGAGCAAGGTGATCGCAGCCTGCAGCTGTTGAAGACATTATGTTTGTATCTGAAATCGGTGAACAGTGGTCACCGCAAACAGCACCTGCGAGGCAGGCAGAAATTGAAATGACAGTCATTGTTTCATCAAGTCCGATTCCGACAACAATCGGAAGAATGATTCCCATTGTACCCCATGATGTACCTGTTGCAAATGCAAGACCGACAGATACAAGGAAAACAAGTGCCGGAAGCAGTGAGGAAAGACCTGAAAGACTTCCCGCAAAAATACCTGAAACAAATTCGTTTACACCGAGAAGAACTGTGATTTCACTGAGTGACCATGCGAAGATAAGAATAAGAATTGCCGGTACCATTGATTTGAAACCGTTTGCAACTGATTCCATAAGCTCTTTAAATGAAAGCAGGTCACGCATATAGTAATAAAAAATTGTAACACCAACACTCACGAGAGCACCCATACTTAATGCCAGCGGAGCATTGCAGTCAGCAAAAGCATCAATGAGTGATTTGCCCTCAAATAATCCACCTGTATAAAGCATATATGAAACACAGGCAACTATAAGAAGAACAACAGGGAAAATAAGGTCAACAAGCTTGCTCTTTGTGTTTTCCTTAAATTCATCCGAAGATGTTTCCTGTACGGGAACTGTGTAAATATCACCGTTCTTTGCATTTGCTTCATGAATCTTCATCGGACCGAAATCAAATTGTGCTGCTGAAGTGATAACAACCATTGCAAGTGTAAGAATAGAATAGAAGTTGAACGGAATTGCTTTGAGGAACATTTCAACGCCGTTAACATTTTCAACATTTGCCGAAACTGCTGCAGCCCAGCTCGAAATCGGCATTATCATACACATCGGAGCTGCCGTTGCATCAATGATATAAGCGAGCTTTGCACGGGAAATTTTGTTTGAATCAGTTATCGGACGCATAACATTACCCGCTGTAAGGGTGTTGAAGTAGTCGTCAACGCTGAGTACAACACCGAGAGCAAAGGTTGAAAGCATTGCAACTCTGCGTGAATGTATATGCTTTCCTGCCCATCTGCCGTATGCTTTTGTTGCACCAGAGCGGCTGAGGAGAGAAACCAGAACACCGAGAGTTACAAGGAAAGTGAGAATTCCGAGATTGCTGCTTCCTTTGAGTCCTGAAAGAATACCATGTACGAAAACAGCTTCAAGAGTGTCGATGGTGTTGAAATGTGAATACAAAAGAGCACCTGAAACAAGTCCGACAAAAAGCGATGAGTAAACTTCTTTTGTAATCAACGCCAGAATGATTGCCACAACAGGCGGCACGAGTGACCATACAGTTCCGGTAAAGTCATAATTATCAAAAACATGTCCGTAAACTGCATAGCAGATTCCCGCAATAAGTACAATGAGAAATGCGGAAAGAGCGATTTTTTTCTTGTTCATTTTGAACCATTCCTTTCTGAGGACAGTAAAAAAACACTGTCCGATAATATCGACAGTGCTCCGTAAATACATACGACAGTGACATGCATATTCTGCACATCCCCAGCACACAAACACGGCAATGTTTATGCACTTCGGCGGCTGACCTCTCATATTTTTCTGCTTGCCGGCATTGCAGGTGTTTCTGCAAAAAATATGAGGTGACATCCGCACCTCTGTTATGCTTGTTATTGTACGGTAATGTGAGAAAAATGTCAATAAATCCATATGTATACTTTGTAAATATCATTTGAATGCTTTGTAAATTTTAGAGTTTTTTATATTTTTCCTTGTTTTTTGTTATTTGCTGTATTATAATTGCCGCGTTGTTATTCCACATGATGCCCTTATCGCAGCTGCGAAAATAACAACTTTAATATTTATAATATAATTTTTTACGGAGTGAGTCTTAATGGCTGATAACAAAGAACTTTGCAGACTGACGAGAAATTCTGCAAAAATTCTGGACAAAAACATTGTCCTTCTTGATTACAAAAACCACTACGACCTTGATGGTCTCATGAAAAAAGGCGTATCAAACATTGCGGAGCTTATCGCTCATGTTGTAAAGTTTTCCTCAATGAAGGAAAGCGATTTTACAATTGGTACTGCAAAGGGTGGCGGATGCTCATCCTTTGATGCTTTTACTCCGGACGGAGATCACATCATGGGCAGAAACTTTGATTTCAAAGTTGCTCCCTGCCTTGTATTATGGACTCATCCGGAAGGATACTATTCAAGCCTTTCGGTTGTTGACCACAATTTCATTACATACGGAAACAAGCATAATGTTTTCACCGGAAAGAACTCTGCACAGCTTATTTTGTCACCTTATTGCTGCGTTGACGGAATCAACGAAAAAGGACTCACAATTGCAGTGCTTCAGTTCAGAGCAAAAGCAACACAGCAGAACGACAAATCAAAAACTGATATTACAACAACATCAATGGTAAGAGCTGTCCTTGACACCTGTGCAAATGTTGATGAGGCTGTTGAGCTTTTCAAAAAATTCAACATGCACGATTCACTTTATTGTTGCTATCACTACTTCCTTGCTGACAGTAGCGGAAGAGCAGTCATTGTTGAATATATCGACAACAAGCTCAATGTATATGAAAAGAACAGTGAAAAATACGGCGTTGCAAATTCAGTTTTTGAAAATGACGGTCATAAGCTCACATATATGACAAATTACAGCGTTACAAAAGACATAGGCTCATTTGAAATAGAACAGCACGGTTACGACAGAACAGATGCAATAAAGAATGCGTTTGTTGAAAAGAACAATGTAATGACTGAACTTGAGGCTATGGATCTTCTCAGCTATGTAAAGCTCGATTATGATCATCCTAAATATCCCTGGCGCATTGAGGCACTCTGGAGTGCAGTTTACAACACAACAAAACGCACAATGAAGATTGTTGCGGGAATGGACTATTCAAAGGTTTACACCTTCAGTATTCATGAGCCCTGCAAGGTGCTTATGACTGAAGCAATTGAAAAATCAGAATACCCCGCAGCCAACTGGGATTATCTATAATAAAGTAGTATCCGGTGCAAAATTTAATAAAACCAACTTTATCAAAGGCGTGCAGGTCGAGATCCGATTTGCACGCCTTATTTATTATAATTCGGAGAATAATATTTTTGCAACACATCCATTGTAAACCTACACAAGTGCCTTTTCACTTTTTCCTTATTAACAATTGAAAAAAATTTAACTTGTGATAAAACAAAAAAGTTATGTCACTGAAAACAATATAATTACAGGAGTGAGACAAATGATCAGTACAAATAATGTTACGCTTCAATACGGCGGAAGAGAGCTGTTTAAAAGTGTTTCAATAAATTTCACAAAAGGCAATTGTTATGGTCTTATCGGTGCAAACGGTGCAGGTAAATCAACCTTTTTGAAAATTCTTTCGGGTGAAATTGAGCCGAACAAGGGTTATGTCAGCATTACACCGGGAGAAAGACTTTCTGTTTTAAAGCAGGACCACTTTGCTTTTGACGAATACGATGTAATACGCACCGTGCTTATGGGTAATGAACATCTTGTTGAAATAGTGTATTTGTTGATATTTCGGGTATAGTGATATCCTTCCGCAATAAAATAGCACATTATGGGACAGGTTATTCGCCCGATTATATGTAGAACAACGGGCTCTATATCGGTAGAATATCCTGGAAATACAGCCCAAGCAATATGATCAACTGTCATTGCTATTATTGCAATAAATTTCAGCATATTTGAATCTAATTTTTTAATATTTCCCATAGTGTTCAACTCCTGTGCCTATTATAGCAAATTCCCGATAATATTTCATCTGTTTTTTGATTTTATAAATGGCAACACAGCCAACAAGGAACTTACCGCCGGTAAAATGCTGAAAAGGAAGAACAGCATTGTAAACAGCGTTGTATATTCAGCACTTTCTCTTGCTACAAAACCATTTGCAATATACTCATTCAGTTTTGCCGTTTCGGCACTTGTGAAACCTATTATCATATATCCTGCACTTGAAATCAATGAAGATACACCGCTTTGAATTTTAATGATTGCCGTTTGGAAAGAGAAGAACAGCGCTGTCGGTTTTGTACCTGACAGTTTGTATTCTAACTCTACTGCATCATCAATAAGCAGAGTACGGATATTTGAAGCAAGACTCAGGAAGCTGCCGGAAATAAGTGAAAGTATGAACATAATCGCAAAGTTTGTAAAAGTGTTCATTGTTGTTTTGTTGCCGAGATACAATACAAAAATCATTATATTCGGCAGTATGGATGCAAGGTTGCATAAGACATAAGCTTTTACATTGCCGAGTTTTATTGATAGTATAGGCACGAGAAATGTTGAAAGCATCAAACCGACAAAGCTACCGGTACCGAGCAAGAATGTATAAAGAAAAGTAAGTCCTGAATTTTTGCTTGAGAAGTAAAAGGCAACCAATGCAGATAGTACTACATCCTGCAAAGCACTCATTGAGGAGAGTAAGCCTGACATAATGATTTTCTTTAAAAGTGGATTAGTGAGAATATATTTGTATTGTTGCTTTGTGTCGTTACTTTTCTTTTCGTTATGGTTTAATCGTTCTTTAGATACGGTCAACTGATAAAGAATATATCCAACAACGGAGAAAACAAGAGTAATGATAAAAAAGGCGTTCCGTTCATCTGTCTGTGTTCCTCCAAGTGCTCCCGAAACCGCAAAGGCAAGCGGCTGAACAATCAGGCAACAAATACTGCAGACCATTGCACCGATAGGGCGTAAAGAAAGAAGATTTGTGCGTTCTCTTTCATCTGCACACAGTACATTGGGATAACTTATCATTGGTATGTCACCAAAAGAAAACATAATCTCCCACAGAATGAAAATAGCAAATCCATAAACGATAATTATTGCGTTTTCAAATACGCTATTATTGTCAGAATAAATCTTCATCACAAAACAAAGAACTGTTATTATAGCTGTCGGTAACGGTAAATATCGTAAATATTTTGCTAATGACCATTTGCTTTTATTGATGAATGCTCCTATAAACGGGTCTTTAATAGCATCAAAGATTTTAGCAGTACTGAGTATGATTCCGAGCCAAAAGGCAGGGATAAGAATGGTGAATTGAAGATAGTAGGCAAAGCAAGATGATACAAGAGCGTATAATATGTTCTGCCCTGACAGACCTAAAAGATAGCGTGTCTTTTCGTTTTGCAGTTTTGTTTTCATTGTGAAACTCCTTTTATTACATACCCTTGGTATGTAAAACATTAAAATATATTGCCGCAGGTGCGGCTTGTTTTTTATTTAATATTCATACTTTTGGTATGTATATTGTCTTAATAAATTGCCACCGAGGTGGCAACCTATTATTTTCTGTTATCCATTTCGTTGATTTGCTTGTTCATATTATAAACTGCCGGGTACATATCAGAAACATCTACACCAAGCATAGCCATCATACCCAAGATTACCTGACACTTTTTCTCAATATCCTCATCACTCATAGAGAACACAAGAGGATTGAGCCAAACATTGGCGAGTAAAGAGATAACCTCTGCAAGCTCTTTTGCAAACGGTATTTTGATTGAGCCGTCCTTTATTCCTTCTTCAAGTACAGGCTTGATTGCATTAGGTGCAATATCATTCACAGACCTTAAAAGCAAGTCACTCAACATATGCGGCATATTCTGTAGATGGATACCCATACTTCTGAACTTCTGCTCCTGTTCGTCAATAAGGGACTCATAAAGCATGGCTTTAAGTTTCTGTGCACCGTTGAGAGAAGTATCTTCTGCTATTTTGTTCCACTTGCGAGCCAAAGAGTTTTCTTGAAAAAGCCTTGCGGTAACAGCATTCAGAATATCCTCTTTTGATGTGAAGTGATGATAAATAGCGCCTTTTGTCAGACCGCCTAAATTATCAATAATATCTTGAATTGTCGTGTGTTCGTAACCTTTTTCAAGAAACAGTTTTTGAGCTGTATCAAGAATCAGGGTTACTGTTTCTTCGGGATATTTATTTCTTGCCATAATTCACCTTACATACTGTTAGTATGTTTATTGTATCAGGTGTTTTGGTTTTTGTCAAGAATCTTAGATTATGTATTTAAATATTCCTTATTAAAATAGTTCTTTCATTATTATAATAACTGCCCCCACTAAATATTTTCAAGAGACCAAATTGGTCACTCGAAACCACAAAAACATATCCCGTTAAGCAGCATTTTTTCTGCACTTAACGGGATTTTTCTTATTCAAGCATCAATTTAACTCTGCAAACACCAAGTGCACTTTCACGCTTGATTATTGTCTCGGGAATTCTTGACAGCCACTTTTTGCTGAAAATAGTGCTGTGATAATAGCAGTCAAAACTTGCAACGGGAAGCACAATCCAATCACTATCCTCAGTTTTGTTTGCAAGACAGTAGCAGACCACATCCCGCACAGCTTCAAAGGGTAATCCTTTTTCATCACATATAACAACATTTGAATGGAATTCAGTCGGCAAAGAAACTGCTTCCATTCTTAAGGGACCGAGTTCAAGAGCGTCTGCGATAATATAGTCAAATTTCAGCACCCAAGTACCCTTTGTGTTTATGGAAAAAGCGGGAATCTGCATTTGCTTAACCTTGTTCTTCCAAGGCGTTTCAAA
>JBGVGM010000044.1:0-70060 GCA_045121655.1 Acutalibacteraceae bacterium
GAGTCGCTGCGCTTCTGCTCTTGACAACTCAAACATTCTATGCTGTGTGGAAATCACGAGGGCGACGCCCTCAATGTATAACCAAATTGGTTATCAAAAATAC
The DNA here is from genome assembly GCA_045121655.1 of Acutalibacteraceae bacterium. Taxonomy (GTDB): domain Bacteria; phylum Bacillota; class Clostridia; order Oscillospirales; family Acutalibacteraceae; genus UBA6857. Next base: position 104 of record JBGVGM010000044.1, read on the forward strand.
AGCAAGTTGGTGAAAACCACTTGACTTTTTATAGGAGGCAGTTATGAAAGTTCTTTGTGTAATTGATATGCAGAACGATTTTATTGACGGTGCTCTCGGTACAAAAGAGGCTGTTTCTATCGTTCCTGCAGTTAAAGACAAAATCAGTCTGTACCGCAAAAAAGGCGACACCGTAATCTTCACAAGAGACACTCACCTTGAAAACTATATGGACACTCAGGAGGGTAAAAAGCTCCCTGTGCCTCACTGCATCATGGGTACAAAGGGTTGGGAAATTACAGAGCAACTCGACACTGCTTCAGACGTAATCATCGATAAGCCAACCTTCGGCTCTTATGAGCTTTCGGATTATGTTTCAGCTCTCAGTAATGTTGAAGAAATTGAGCTTATCGGTCTTTGCACCGATATCTGCGTAATTTCAAACGCTATGCTTCTCAAGGCAAAGCTTACCGAAACGCCAATCAGAGTTGACTCCTCATGCTGTGCAGGAGTAACTCCCGAAAGTCACCTTAACGCTCTTGAAGCTATGAAAATGTGTCAGATTGAATGCTTTTAATTTTTAAGAGTGTATTGATTTAATAAAAATTATATGTTATTATTTTTTCAGAGCAGGAAAGCTCACTTTTCAGAAAGGAGAAAATATTATGGGTATCACAATTGGCGAATTCATTGAAATTGTAAAGGGAATTATTGAAGCTCTTGTAGAAGCTTTCAGCAAGTACTTCGGCGAAGAAGAAGAAGGCACAGAAGAAGTTCCCGCTGCATAAACTATTAAAATACTCAACCGCTGCCTTTCCTGTAACGGAAAGGCAGCATTTTTATATATTTAATAATATTCATTAATATTTTTTAAGATTTCGTTGATTTTTCGTTTACAATGTGTTATGATAGAAGCAGAGTAATCAGTGATTACCACTTTTATGAAAGGAGCACTGACAATAATGGAAAATCTTGATTTCAGCGCAATCTTAGCAAAGATCGATGTTGAAGCTATCACAGCTTTCATTAAGGGTCTCCTCGACGTAGTTGTTGCTTACGTTAAGGGCTACTTTGCAAAATAAGAAACACCTGCTGCATAAGTTCAGCTACACAGAAAGCCGCCATCTTTATCAGATGACGGCTTTTTCTTTTTACTCATTCTGATTATTCCCTGTTCCTTGTAATTTTCACCGCAACAGCCGTTATATCATCTCTGTTGTTTTCGGGAGTTTTCAGATGTGCAAGTCTTACAATATGGCAGGCAAGGTCGTTCATACTGCCCGTATTCCACGAAAGCAGCTCATCGTGAATCCATCCGCAATCGCAAGAGGTTGCCCCGTCTGAAAGCAGAAGAACAATATCACCTACCTCAAGATCCTTATGAGCTTTAAAAAACTCCACGTTCCTGATTATCCCCACAGGAAGTGATGGCGCTTCAATAACAGTTATTTCATTACCCCTTCTTATAAAAGTAATGCTCGCCCCTGCTTTGAAAAATTCTGCTCTGCCCGTAAAAAGGTTTACACTCAATGCGTCAATGGTTGCAATTGACTCGTCTGTCGACTTCATGATCATGGAGGAATTCACAATTTTCAGTGCACTGTCAAAATCGAAGCCTGACAGAATCAACTTTTCCATAATGGAGCAGGTCATGGTGCTGTCTATTTTTGCCCTTGAGCCCGTACCCATGCCGTCAGAAAGAATCACCGATGCCAAACCGTTTTTCTTTTTTATAACTGCAATTGTATCACCGCAGACCTTTTCGTTCTTCATTGGCTTCTGCCATGAGCCCACCTGAACATAATAGGCGGACTTTTCCTCGAAAATAATAACGGTTTTTATCTCCGTAACGGTTATTTCCGCCTTTTCAAATCTCCGCTTTGTAACAAACTCAAGAATAGCCTTTATCCTTTTATGCTGTTCGTGTATCTGAGGGTCAAAGGAAGTAATCTCAACGGTCATTTTTGAATCGCTGTTGCAGTAGCAGGAAAGACTGTCAGCGAAAATACCACTGTCAGAAAGAGCCGTTTTCAGCACAGAGGCTTTTCCTTTATCGGGTATTCTGCTTTCGCTTACCGAAAGAGCAGTTGATTGCAGAAAATCACCCATACTTTTAAACTGGTCGGTAAGTACTCTTCGCATTTCTGAAAGCTTGTTCTTTGTCTCAATGCTTTCGGCAAAATCCTTGTATCCCTCATCTATGTAAAGATTCAGCTGTTCAAATCTCGGGCAGACCTTTTTCAGATTAACCTTACGGTTTTGCTCAATTCCCGCAATCGTCAGCACATCTGATGCCGTTGAATCGAAATTTCTGCTCCAGCAAAGGAATTTCTTCTGACAGCCGTCGCACACCTTTTGCTGAAGTCCTGAAAACATACGGTTAACCTCAGGGTTGATTATACTGTCAAGCTTTTCGCTTACATCCGACACGATCTGTGATACACCGTAAATGTTTTCAGCCGCTTCGCTGAGACTTTCAGAAACTCTTACCGCCACTCTGTCGTCGGCGGTAATTCCTTTTTTGCGCATAAAATTCTCAAAGGCTGCCACGTGCTTCTGAGGTATGATTATAAACACAGCCGACGCCACAACCGCTTCAATTACGCACACAATTCCGTAGTCGCCGCAAAAGGCTGAAATTCCCGACGTACAAAGTGCAAAGGCAATTGCGCTTGCTGTCTGCCCTAAAGGCGAAACCACACCCGACAAAAGCGCCCCCAGAGAAACTGCAGTAAAAAGAAAACGGTAATCCTCATTTATGCTGAGACTCAGAGCAAGCGACACACCAACCGTAACAGCACCCGAAACGCCTTTATAAGCACCCGTAAAAAGTATCAGCAGAAAGCAGAGAATTCTTACCGGTGAAAGGCCCTCAACGTCAAAGCCTGAAGCACACATTATAAATACGCAGAAGCTGCCTCCGAAATAAAGGCTTTCCTTTACTGAAAGCTCGCTTAAGCCCATCTGAATAAATGGCGTTTTAAAGCATTTGCAAAAAAGCAGCGTGCAAGCAAAAGCAACCGCACTTTCGCTTATTATGTACATAAAGCCTGTCAGCTCACCCTCAAGAACAAAGCTTTGCACCAATGCACTGAGAAAGCAGGCAAAGAAGGAAAACACAGCGTTAAGGTATTCCTTCTGTAGTTTCGGAAAGTATCTTCCTTTGATTATCCTCAGCACACATACTGCAAAAAGTGCCGCCGTACATTTTACGGCACTTCTCACATTAAGCGAAGTGAAAGCCCCGAGAGCTCCTCCCACAAAAGCAGAAAAGCAGTATTCAAACGGTATTGCACCCACAAAGGCTACAGAAAACGGTGACATACCGTAAAGAAAATCAGGCTGAGAAAAAAGGAAACCGCACAGTGCGTAAAGTCCTATTTTTCCCCATTTCTGAAAGCCGCTTTTCTCTTCGTAAATTTCCTCTTCCTCTGTTATGACTGCTTCAATTCCGGCTGTTTTTTTCATAAAAAGTCCCCCTTTTTACCATTCTGACACCTTATTATAAGTCAGGTAAAAGGAGAATTTTGGCGAAACACAAACGCAGAACATAAAAAAACAAGCACTCCGAAACAACCTTTCAGAGTGCTTATATCATTTGAAATTTACGCCTTTTTAGCTGTGATTTTCTTTTCAAAAATTGTATAGAGCTTCACACCGATAAGACCGAGCACTGCCGTTCCCACAAATACACCGACGGAAAGCAGATAATTCTTTTCGCCAAGTGCGGCACCGCAAATTGTTGAGGTGATAATGGACGGAATACGTGCAATACCCGTAAGAAGCAGAAACTTCCAGATGTTGTAATCGGTGACGCCGATCAGGTATGTGATTACATCTTTCGGTGTGCCGGGTATAAGGTAAATTATAAAGAGGGAAACGGAAAGCTTTTCTTTATTCTGAAGAAAACCGAGAGAGTTGATTTTCTCTTCGCTTACAAAAAGATTTACCGCCTTCATTCCGAAAATCTTTGTTATTGCAACAATTATAAATGAACCGATTTCCGTACCCAACATACAGTAAAGAAATCCGCCCCATACACCGAAGGCATAGCCTGAACCGATTTCCAAAGGCTCCGCCGGAATAATTTTCACAACTGTCTGGAATGCTCTCACAGCAACAAAAATGATTTTTCCAAGGCTACCGTATGAGTGAAGCCACGCTTTGAAACGGTCCGCATCACTGACAAAAGCAAGAAGCTCTGAGCCGAATTTTATGTAGCAGCCAATGAATATCGCTATAAAAATACAGCTTGTTATTATAACACCTATCTGTTGTCGGCGTTCCTGCTTGTTGTCACTGAGGATTTTGATTTTTTTTGATTTCATTTTATCCTACCTTTTTGAATGAGGGGCTCTCTGCATCTCTGAATCTGAAATACAAAGGTGCCAGAATTCCCTTGTAGCCTTCCTTCCAGGGCTTGTATTTTCCGTTGAAATGAACAATAACTGCGTTATCTTCAACCCACTTAAGGTCTCTTACTCTTCTGCGGTTGAATCTTACTGTCTTTTCGTCAAGATTATAAATGCATTCGTCTATATTTATGGTATCTTTGCCCAGCATTCCGTTCAGTACATCCTGATCTGCAAGGAAAAGCCATTTCTGATTCTTTCTGATGTAATCGAACACCATTTCGCTAGTGATGTTCTTCCTGAGCTTTTCAAGGTTTACCATAAGCACGCCTGCGTTGAAGTATCTTACACCCTTTGGATTGTTAAATCTGATACGGTTTATACCCTCAACCCAGAGCTTTACGTGACCTGCCGCCGCAAGAGTCTTACCCTTAAAATCGATGTTATAAAGAGGAGAAATGTCTCTGAGAATAACTATATCCGGGTCAATGTATAAAACTCGGTCCACGCTTTCAGGGAGATAATCCATCATAAGAAGTCTGTAGTAGGTTTCCTTTGATATTCTTTTGAGAACAGGTGCGTGTTCAAGTATACCAGGTGAAACGGTTACTGAATGAACTCTTGTCCTCTGAGGGTCGGTTGCTCTTCTTATTTTTATAAAATCCTCTTCGGTAAGGGATGAATGTGCAACGTAAAGGTCGAAACTATTATTGGGATTGGTTATCATAAGTGACTTCAGCAGCACAGTAAGAGGACCTACGTAGTTACTGTCAAGTGTTACAAGTATATTCATTTTCTTACCTCCTTCGGGTTAATGTTCACGGTATACAAATAATACCTCGTATTTTTATATAAATCAATGGGTCTTATGAATTTGTAAGAATATCGTAATTTTCATTTTAAAATTACTTCATTCTTTCGCTTTTTTCTTACAGAAATGCAAGTTTATTTTCTTTTAAGCTATTAAATCTCACTGTTTTATTTCTTACTCAAAATCAAATTCGTCCTCGTTTTTCATTCTGAACACTTCAAAAACACCGTCAAGCACCTTATCGTCGGTCATGCGGACATAAACCTCTTTGCCGTTTACGTGCATAATTCTGAAAATATCCACATATCCGTCGCCATTTTCAGGCTCAATTATAACGTATTCGTTCTTTTGGTAAAGCACAATGTCAAGAAACTCGCCCTTGCACTCCGCTCCGTCAGTGTCCTTGAATTTCACCGTAAAATCCAGCTCGTCATCATTGAGCTGATTGAGAAGCTCGCTCATAAAAATCACTCCTTATTACCCATTTCAAAGCGATAAATTTCCTGCTTTTCAATATCCACATTTTTCACCATAATGGGCGGTACTCCTGCGTTTGCCGAAATTGTTGTGATAAGCGCCTTTGCAAAAGGGAAAAGCTCCTTGAAGGTGTCTACGTGCACAAACTCCTTTTCAACGCCCGGAGTTACAGCAAACACACCGTTAACCGTAACCTTTACATTGAGCACATCAAAATTTTCCTTGTCAAAAACCTCAACGGTCATAACAGCTTCGCAAATACCGTTCTGACTGTATTTTACGTTGTGGGACACCTTGTTATTCAGCTTCAGCTGAACCTTTCCCTGAACCTTGTTGTTAAATTTAATTTCACTTACCTTGTAAGCCTTCATCTCAACGGTATTAGCCATTTTTCTTTCCTCCCGGTTTCTTAACATCCATATACATCAGTATAAGTGCCTCACGAAGATAATTCTGCACTTTTACATTTGAGGGGCTTTCAGCAGGAAGTGTTGTCACCTCGAAGCCTATCTGCTTTGCAAGAAGACCTGCTCTGTAAAGATGAAGCTCACTTGAGAGAAATGCAGTTTTCTTTGTATCTGCACTTGCTTTTTCGTCAATAATAACCTTGGCGTTAATGAAGTTTTCTTCCGTCGTTTTTGACTTATCCTCAAGAATAATACGGTTTTCGTCTATACCGCTTTTAATAAGCTCAGCACCAATTATCTCAGCCTCGCTTTTTTCCTGGCCCTTCTGTGTAAAGCCTCCGCAGGGAATTGCAATAACCTTGGGGTTACTTTTAAGATATTCAGCTGCAGCGTCTATTCTGCTTCTGAGAGTCGGGTCAATTGTGTTGTCCTTTACTCTGTATCCGAGAATCATAAGGTAGTCGGGTGTTTCCTTTGTGTTCCCCGTTGCCCCCTTGATAACGAGACAAACGTTTTTTGTAAGCCAACTGAAAAGCACAAATAAAGTTGCAACAACTGCTATCTTTAAAACGAGCATAAACCATCTTCCTTTAATAAACCTTAAAATTTCAAAAAACTGTATGAGAAGTAATCATACAGAGGAATTGTACCATAAAATATATAAAAAGAAAAGATTTTTTCAAAAAATAAACTTTACCCCTGATAAGGAGAATTTTTATGTGTGGAATTGTTGGATATATCGGAAAAGAAAAAGCTGTGCCATATCTGCTTTCAGGTCTCCAAAAGCTTGAATACCGTGGATATGATTCGGCAGGTATTGCACTTCACGGTTCAAAAGGTATAGAGGTACACAAATGCGAGGGCAGAGTCAGTGCTCTTTGTGAAAAAATCAAGGACAAAGCTTTCAACAGTACTGTCGGAATAGGCCACACACGTTGGGCAACCCACGGCGAGGTTTCCCAAAGCAACGCCCATCCCCACGTCAGCTATAAAGGTGTTTTTGCCGTAGTTCACAACGGCATAATCGAAAACTATGCTGCGCTGAGAGATAAGCTGAAGGACGAGGGTTATCCCTTCGTTTCTGACACTGACACCGAGGTAGTCGCCCATCTTCTTGAGCGTGATTACAACGGCGATCTTATTTCTTCACTTATGAACACAGTAAAAAAGCTTGAGGGCTCTTTTGCTCTTGCCATACTTTGCAAGGATTTACCCGACACCATAATACTCATTAAAAAGGAAAGCCCCCTTATAGTCGGGAAGAGTGCTGACGGCTTTTTTGTAGCATCTGACACTAATGCACTTTGCGGTTTTGCTAATGAAACTATAAAGATGCACGACGGAGAAATTGCTGTTCTTACAAAGGAAAAAGCCACCTTTTATCTTCCTGACGGTCACGAGGTTTACAGAAAATTTGTGTCCGAGGATTTGTGCTGCAATGATACTGAAAAAGGCATTTTTCCCCACTTTATGCTGAAAGAAATTTTTGAACAGCCCGAAGCTGTCAGTGCCACCTTTGATTCTATCAGTGAGAAAAAAGATGAGCTTTTAAAAGAGTTTGCCTTTGCTTTTTCAAAAGAAAAATCTACTGAAAGGATTTACATTATCGGCTGCGGCTCAGCTTATCATGTGGCAGCGGCAGGTAAATATGTCTTTGAAAAGCTCACGAAAATTCCCACCGAGGCAGTTATCGCGAGTGAGTTCTGCACCGCCGATTTTCCCGTAAACAGATACAGCCTTTGCATTTTCATTTCACAAAGCGGAGAAACAGCGGACACCCATTCTGCTTTAAAAAAAGCAAAAGAAAAAGGCGCTTATATTCTCTCTGTTGTAAACGTTAAATCAAGCTCCGTCGCCTTAAAAAGCGACAAGGTTATTTACACAAAGGCGGGGCCTGAAATTGCCGTTGCAACCACAAAAGCTTACACTTCTCAGCTTACAGTGGTTTATTTTCTTGCCGTTCTTTTCGGTTATTGCAGTAAAATTTTAAACGAGGGCGACTATCAATACTACCTGAATGAGCTTTCCTGTCTTTCCGAGAAAATCCAGGGAATTCTGCACCGTAAAGACGAGCTTATCAAGATGGGAAAGCTGCTTTCCTTACAATCAAGCTTACGCTTTATCGGTAGAAATACAGATTATGCCGCAGCTATGGAGGGCGCTTTGAAAATGAAGGAAATCAGCTACATTCCCTGCGAGGCCTACCCTGCAGGCGAGCTGAAGCACGGCACAATTTCCCTCATTGAAAAAGGCTCACTGACCGTCGCTCTTTGCTGTAACGATTACGTTTTTTCAAAAACTGCAAACAGTATTGAAGAAATACGCTCAAGAGGCGGTGACATTATTACAATAACCACCGAAAAGCACGCAGAGGACCTTTCTGCTCTTCAAAGAAAAATCATTATTCCCGATACAGATGACCTTTTTGTAACTCTTCTCGAAGCTGTACCCTTACAGCTTCTAAGCTACTACACCGCAAGTGAAAAGAACTGCGATATTGATAAACCGAGAAACCTTGCAAAATCCGTTACAGTAGAGTGATTTTATAATTAAAAAAATGTAAAGACAGTTGAATTTTGAATGCAGTTAGAGTATAATTGAGTAGAATAGGTAATTTGTTGCTATCTTACCTCAGGTTATAAACAAGGAGACTCGATTATGGCTAAAAAATTCACCGTAACAGAAAACGGCTATGACCCCATAGAGGTTGACAAGTATGTGGATATGATCCAGACAGAATACCACAATGCCGTTCAATGGGGAGAGGAAAACGAGGCAAAATACGAAAAGCTCAGAAAAGATATGGAAGAGCTTGGAGTTTATTTCACTATCGACGAGGATAACCAGAGCGAGGTTATTGAAAAGGTTTTCGGCGAGCTTAAGACAACCGTTGCAAGAATCAAGGAGGAGGCTGACAAAAAGGCAGCCGAAATCGTTGAGCAGGCAAACGAAAAAGCAAAGCTTATCGTACGTCAGGCAATGGAACATTCAGTTGAGCTGAGAACAGAAAATACAACTATTATGAAGAACCTTGAAAGCATCAACAAGATGATTTCAGTTGTTCTTGAAAAGGGTTCGTACTGATTCGGTACAAACAGAAAAATCAATGCAAAGGAAGTGATTTTAAATGGCAGGATACAGACCAAAGAGCCTTAACGAGCTTAATGATATGTACGATAAAACCATCACAGCTGAAAAAGCCATCATTAAAGCCTCTCAGCAGCTCCATGATGTAACTGAAACAATTGTGCCCTCAGAAAGCGTTCAGCCTGCAGTTGAAAAACAGCAGAAAGAGGAAACAAGAGCCGTTGAAGAGCTGTCAAGCGAGGTTGACTCACTTATAAATCGCTTCAAATCGGAAATGACTGCGCCCGCAGTAAAGGCTGCAGAACCGCCTGCACCAAAAATGGCGGCAACTGCCACTGAGCCACCTAAGACAATCTCCTTTGAAAAAGATAAAAAGCCTGCAGAGGAAAGTGCGAAAGCACCTGCTCCTTCAATTCCCGCTGAGCCTGCAGTAAAAGCTAAAACCCACTACGAGCTTGAGCTTCCCGGTGAGGTTATTCAGAAGGCCGCATCAAAAAGTGACGAAAGAACCGGGCTTTTTGATGACTATATGAAAATCATGAACGACGACGATGACGACTTTTTCTCAAAGCATGAATCCTTTAAGAAAAAGGGCAAAAAGAAAAAGTACAAGAAGAGCCTTTTCTCCCGTCACGAGCCCAAGGAGGAAGTGGTTGAAGATACCACAGATGCAGCCGAAGAGCCTGCTGTTGAAGTTCCCGCAGCTGAAGTTCAGGAAGATGCGCTTCCAATAAGAGAAGTTATTTATTCACCTGAAGTTCCCGACGAAGACAGCGGACTTAAAATTGAATTCAGTGCGTTTTCACAAAGTTCTCCTACAGATTCTGATGAAGAGGAAGAGTTTGCTGATTTTGCTCAGCAGGATTATACTGAAGCTGAAGAGGAGCTTCCTGAAGCTTCGGGGGAAGCTGCGGAAGCTGAAAACGAAGAAAGTTCTGAAGAATACCTTGATTTTGACATTGGTGAAGAAAAAGACGATGAGCTTCCACCCGTACCTGCAGAGCTTACAGACACCACCTACGACGAATTTATGAATTCCGACGATATTTACTCCTTCGACCCCAATAAGGCAAACACTATCCCCGGGTATGCAAAGGATTCCTATTCACCTGAGGAAGACGAAACTGTGTATGCTGAAAACGGTGAAGAGGAGTACTATGACGAAGAAGATTCAGCTTGTTCCGAGGAGGAATATCCTGTTCCGAAGAACAAGAAGGGTATTGTTGCAGGCAGAGTAATTCTCAGCATTGTGCTTTCACTTCTTGTACTTGTTGCTGTTGCCGTTTCAGGAATCAACCTTGTTTTAGGTGTAAACAGCGGCAGAGAGGTTTTCGGAAACAAATTCATTTTCACTGCTGAAAGTGACTACACAGGCGCAGATATACTTGACGGCGACCTTGTTATCACTGAAAACCGTTACGCAGAGGACGGCGAAGTTTTCGCCTATATCAACTACGCTCAGCAGAAATTTATGTTTGGCAAGAGAAACGGAAGTATTGTAAACGACATTTCAGACGTGCTGTTTATTGCCGAAAACAACGGTGAACGTGTACTTGTGCTTCGTGACGATACAAGAGGTGTTGTTACCAATATCTATCCCGGCGTAGGCAAAATCGTAAGCGTATGCACAGATTATTTCATTCCGGTTATAGCCGTGATTCTCATTTTAGGTCTTGTAATTGTTCTTCTTCTTGCTTTTGTTTTCAAGGACAAGGAAAAGGCGTATAAAAAGATGATGAAGAAAATGATAAAAAAAGGTGTTATAACTGCCGACGAAGAATCAGATTACTCTTACACTGAAGAAAGTGGTACAGAGAATCTTTTCAGTTCAATAGAATAACCAGTTCATAGGGCAGCCGAGTTATTTGGCTGCCTTTACTTTTATACAAAGTTTGTACATATTAATAAATAAGAGTTAATATATTTTGATTAAACAATTAAATAGTTAAACTACCTTTGACTTTATAGGTAATCTGTGATAGAATTGTTCTGCGAGAAGGGCTTTTGTCTTTCTTAGTAAATAAAAAAAGAAAGGGTGCGTAAGCTATAAGGTAAGCATTATGGATAACGACAAGAAAAAAGTGCTTCTGATTGTGAATCCCTGTGCAGGCAGATCCAAATCAAGAGCAGGTACATTTGATATTGTAAATAAGTTTTCTAATAATGATTATAAATTTTCCGTACACACCACCACCTGTCAGGGTGACGCAACCAACATTGTAAAGCGTGAGCTCAAAGACCATGACCTTGTTGTATGCTGCGGCGGTGACGGAACACTCAATGAAACCATCAACGGCGTTATGAATATGCCGAGACGTGTGCCTATAGGCTACATTCCTGCAGGTACAACCAACGACCTTGCAACAACTCTGGGTATTCCCACCGACATAAGCAAAGCAACTGAGCTTATTATGAGCGGTCAGGTCAACGATTATGACCTGGGACTTTTCAACAACAGATGCTTTTGCTACGTCGCTTCCTTCGGTGCATTCAGTGCTTCCTCCTACACAACCTCACAGAGAATGAAGAATATTTTCGGCCACTCTGCTTATGTTGTAAAGGGATTTCTTGAAACAAAGGATATTCACCCTACAAGAATGAGAGTCGAGTATGACGACGGTGTACTGGAAGATGATTTTATCTTCGGCACAATTTCAAACTCAACCTCCGTAGGCGGTTTCTTCAAATTCAGAAAAGAGGACATCAGGCTTAACGACGGTTACTTTGAGGTTCTCCTTGTCAAGAATCTTCCCTTTGTAAAGTATATTCCCGCAATAAGAAAGGTTCAGAAGCAGCAGTATGACGGAAAGGAAATCATCTTCTTCAAAACAAAGAAGCTGAAAATCCACTCCCCTCACGAATGTGTAAACTGGACAGTAGACGGTGAATTCGGCGGTGCTCACCACGACGTTATGATTCACGTTCTTGAAAGAGCAATAGACATCTGTTCACCGGAGAATCCTCTTTTTGTAAAGCACGAGCCTAAAATTATCGACCCTGTTGAAATTGCAGCTGATAAATATGAAAAAGCTGAAAAGAAAAAGAGCTTCAAAAAAAAATCAAAAAGCGAAAAGAACGCTGAGACAGCAGAGCCTTCCGTTCAGGAAGAAGCTCTTCAGACAAATGAAGAAAACACCTAAACCACAACATAAAAGAAAAATCGGCAACAGGTATCACAGCAGCAACTGTTGCCGATTTTATATTTCAGAATGCCAATATAGATTTTCCCATTTTTAAACATTTTATTAATAAATTTCACCTTTTTTTTAAATAAATCATTGACAAATCCCATTCTATAGTATATACTATAGATATATAAACGACAGGAGGCATGCAATAGTGGATTGGGCCAGAATGATAAGAGCATTAGTCGACTTTATTATGCAGATAGTAGCATATTTTAAAAAGAGCGACAATACAGAAGAACCCCCAACAGAAGAAGTAAACTGAATATACCAAACAAATATAATACCTCAGCTTTTGGCTGAGGTTTTTTTATTTACATAAACACAAAAGAGCTGTCATGAAAAATCACATGACAGCTCTGAATTTATTTTATTTTGTATATGCAAGGAGATCGCCTAATGTAAGATACATATCATAGCAGCATACATACTTAACACCGAAGAGTCTGTAAAGAAGGTTGAGAACTCTTACCCAGATTCCTCTGAAGAAGCTGTTATGACAGATACAGTTGCAACGGCTCTGATGCTCTTCTGAGTAGCTGCCGTTAAGCTCAAGGTTCATGATGATGGGATCTTTTTTATCATACATAGCCTTGAATACTGACCATACAACGCCCTTTTCTGCAAAGTACTTTTCGTTAGGTGAAACAACTGTGATGTTGTACATTTCAGCCTTTGTAACTGTAAGGTCGCACTTCCAATCCTTTGTTACACCTGAAGCAAGAAGCTGGCCGTGCTCGTTTGTTACCTGAACAACAAGTCCGCTCTTGTAATCGTCGGGAGTAAGCTCGCCGTACTTATCAACGTCGAGATCAATCTTAACAGTAAATGTACGGTCAATAACTCTCTGATAGTATGCAGGCTTAACCTTAACATTTCTGAGGTTCTCAGCATCTGTAGCATCAAATTTAACTCTGTTACCATTGGCATCGATTTCGTTGATTCCTCTGCTGTCGATAACAAGGCAAAGAGCCTTACCGTTTGAGTTGATGATGTAGTCGCCATCACGTGTTACAGGGAAGACATAAGTAAGAACTTCCTTATTGAAATAGCCGGGCTGATTATCATAATAATCATGAAGCTGTTCAACTTCAAGATTTTCGCCGCCTACTGTTTTGAAATAGTTGTCGTTTACATCCTTGAGGTAAATTGGGTCGTCATAGTCAACACTGCCCTTGGGTACTGTGAAGCTTTCAAGATAAGATCTCTGACCCTGAAGTGATTCCCAATAGCCCTTATATTCATATACGTATGTATCGTCGGAGTAGTTACCGTAAGTAATGCCTTTTCCGTCAATACGTGCCTTTACGTTGTCACCGTAAGCCACTTCTACAACGCCCTGTGACTTGCCGTATGCATCAAGGAAATCAACTCTGTAGATTCTGGGTGTAGAACCGTGAACAGCCTTGATTGCATCACCTGAGAAAATAGGGATATGCTTGATGTGTGCTTCTTCTACAGGATAGAAGTTATACTGATCGCCTGCCGCTGTTTTTGTGCCGATTTCCCAGCCTTTAAAAACAAAGTCAACAGAAGTTTCTGAAGCTCTTTCAGGATAGCTGTAGGGATAGTCGATGCAACTACCGTGCTTGATATTCTGAGCTATAAGAACCTGTCTTCCGTCACTGTTGTAAACAATTGTCTTATAGCTTACGTCTACACCTTCCCATGCAGCATAGTACTTTGTGTTCGCAGTAACTTCTTTTACAGTGATCTTATAATTCTCATTTGAGCCTATAGTGGTAACTGAACCGGGAATAACACTTTCTGAACGGTAATCCTTAGTCCAGCCGATGAATCTGTATTCACCGTATTTAACATCCTTTGTTCTTACAGGCTTTTTGCCTACATATGTAATTGAACTGCCATGTTTTACATAGTTTGTCTGAAGACCTTCGTTCTTTGTTGTTTCAGCAAGAACTGTATAGTCAACCGGTACATTGTAGGTCTTTCCGTAGCTTTCAACCTGAACGGTTTCCAATCTCTTGTCAAGAGCATGGCCGTTGATAAACTCAACACTGTAATATCTTACAGGATTCTCATCTCCACCCTCTGTAACATGAGCTTCTGTACAGCCTGCATTGGTACAGCTCTGAACATTCTTATAGAAATCATTGCCGTCAAGAGAGTCTACAAATACATAATCCTCGTGCTTCCATTCGTGACCTGTGGGATCAACATAATTGTCATATGTAAAGCTGTTACAACCTTCTCTTGTACAGGTATATACATCATAACCCCGAGTTGTACATGTTGCCTTAACTACCCCTGTTTTCTGGTATACGTGACCGAGGCCGAGTTCGTTACAGTTTGTTGCACTTACGCTGAAAGCAGCCACGCACATAAGCATTATCACAGTAAGTACAAATAATAAGCGCTTTTTCATAAGCTTACCTCCTTGGATTTAACGTCACTGATATATAATATTATATATTATTTTACAATGAACCCATTATCAGTATTAGTTTATATTTTTTTTCAAAAAATGTCAATGCTCTTTTCTCATAATAATGAAAAAATCACGTAAATTTCATAAAAATTTACAAAGCGCGTATGCTTCTTACAAAAAATCCTCCATCGGTATTTTTTCCGAGGGTGATTTCCATAAGCTTGCTGTGTTCGGGTTCAGTTATATTCCCTTCGTTGTCACGTGTCCAGTCGGTGGTTGCAAGATAGCCCACCTGAAGTATTACGGAGCTTTCCCTTTCCTTTGCCTCAAGCACCTTCGGGATATATATGGGGGTGATTCCCGTAATGGGAATGATGTAGCCTTTTTTGCTTTCGCTGTATCTGAATTCGATACCCTCACCACCGTCAACAGTGCTATGCTTATATTTTACATCCGGACCGAAAATAAGCTCGAACTCTTTTTCAACATCCTTTTGCGGAATGAAGATTCCCGAATCCACGTATTCGTAATTGTCAGGCTCGGAATTCTTTTCAATAAGCGACCACACGGATATGCTTATGAGCTGGTCCTTATTTGCCTGAGAAATATCGTCGAAGGTGTCCGGGTCATTCATTACAACAACCGAAAGAAATTTCTCATATACGCTGAATTTTTCTCTGTTTCTTTCGTCATTCATTTCTGAAACCTCAGAAAAAAGAGATGTGATCAGGCTGAACGCTCCCACAAAGGCGAAGAGTATTACAACAAGACCTACTGCCGTTTTAGGCGCTGAACGCTTTCTTTTTTCGTTCATAATCTTATCTCACCTGTCCGTTACCGTATACGGTATATTTAAAGGTTGTAAGCTCAGGAAGTCCTAAGGGGCCTCTGGCGTGAAGCTTCTGGGTTGAAATACCGATTTCTGCACCGAAGCCGAACTCACCGCCGTCGGTGAATCTTGTTGAAGCATTCACATAAACTGCAGCTGCGTCAACCTCTGAGGTAAATTTTCTTGAGGCGGTGTAGCTTTCTGTTATGATGCACTCGCTGTGACCCGTTGAGTACTTCATAATATGACTGATTGCTTCGTCAATATTGCTTACAGTTTTTACGCTGATTTCATAGTCGAGATATTCTTTTCCGTAATCCTCTTCAGTGGCAGGAATACAGTCGGGGTTCAGACTGCAAACCTTTTCGTCACCGTGCCATTTTACGTTTTTGCTGTCCAGCTTTTCCTTTAAAAGAGGAATAATTTTTTCCGCAATTTCTTCGTGAATTACAAGGCTTTCGCAGGCGTTACATACAGACACTCTTGAGGTTTTGGCATTGAAAACAATATCTGATGCCATAGTCAGATCGGCATCTTTATCAATGTAGATATGGCAGTTGCCTGTTCCTGTTTCAATTACGGGTACGGTTGAGTTTTCAACGCAGGCTCTGATCAAGCCTGCACCGCCTCGTGGAATAAGCACGTCAACATAGCCGTTCATTTTCATAAGAGCCAGAGAGCTTTCTCTGCTTGTATCTTCAACAAGCTGAATACAGTTTTCGGGAAGCCCCGCCTTGGCAATTGCCTCTCTCATAACCTTTGCTGTAGCCTTGTTGGAGTTTATCGCTTCTTTACCGCCGCGGAGAATTACGCTGTTGCCCGACTTGAGGCAAAGTGCCGCCGCATCAACGGTAACATTGGGACGAGCCTCAAAGATTACGGCAATTACGCCCATGGGAACAGTAATTTTTTCTATAACAAGACCATTGGGTCTTTCAGTGCCGCTTACCACCTTACCGCAGGGGTCATCGTAGGAGACAATCTGCGTAACCGCCTTACTTATATCCTCGATTCTTCCCTTTGTGAGAGTCAGACGGTCAATCATACTTTCGCTCATACCGTTTGCTCTTGCTGTTTCTATGTCTTTGTTGTTCTGTTCAATTATGTAATCACAATTACGGATAAGTGCATCTGAAATATTTCTGAGCGCCTGATTTTTTACACCGGTTGAAGCGGTCATGAGCACTCTTTCAGCTTGTTTTGCGTTTTCGCCTAAAAACTTAAGCATTTCTTACGCCTCCTTGCAAAGAAAAATCGTTCCTATACTGTGTCCGTCAATAAGCTTGTAAATATCCTGCGGTGCTTCACCGTTCATTATAACCGTGGGGATATTTGCACCTGTTGCAATTTCTGCGGCGTGGATTTTTGTAACCATTCCGCCTGTGCCTCTGTCTGTACCTGCCGCACCGCAAAGGCTTCTGATTTCGTCATTTATTTCCCTTATAACGGGAATGAGCCTTGCATCGGGGTTTTCGTTGGGGTTATCGTCAAAAAGTCCGTCAATATCCGAAAGAATAATCAGTGCGTCGGCGTGAATGAGCTTTGCAACAATTGCGGAAAGGCTGTCGTTGTCGCCGTAGACAATCTCTTCTGTTGCAACGCTGTCGTTTTCGTTGATAATGGGTACAGCACCGTATTCAAAAAGCTTTTCAAAGGTATTCTCGAGATTTACTCTTCTCTTACCGTTTTCAATGTCGCTTTTTGTAATGAGAAGCTGACCTGTTTTTACACCGTGTTCGCCGAAGTATTTGTCATACATAAACATAAGCTCGCACTGTCCAACAGTAGCTGCAGCCTGTCTGCCGGGAATATCCTTGGGTCTTTCTTTAAGGCCAAGCTTACCTACACCCACACCGATTGCACCTGAGGTTACAAGTACAACCTCTCTGCCTGAATTGTGTAAATCTGCAAGCACACTGCAGAGCTTTACCATTCTTCTGATATTGATTTTTCCTGTGTCATAGGTAAGAGTTGATGTACCTACCTTGATTACGATTCTTTTTGCGCCCTGAATTTCCTTCATTTTTTTGTTACCTCTTTACTTTGCCTAGTATTCTTTTATATTCATCCTCTGTTTTTACTCTGCCTACAGCAGTAAAAGACATTTCCGAAAGCTTTAAATATTTATCTGCCGCTATTTTAACATCTGACAGAGTAACCTTTTTAATTTTTTGGATTATTTCATCATCTTCTGCAAATCTGTCAGTGAAAAGAAGACTGTATCCCATGGCAGAGAGCTTGCTCTGAGGCTGTTCCCTTGACATAATAAGGCTTGAAATCAGCTTTTCCTTTGCTATTTCAACCTGACGTTCACTTACAGACGATGAAAAATTTCTTATAATTTCAAGAGTTTCCGTCAGCGCCATTTCTTCGCTTTGTGCACCGAGGCTCATGGAAACCGTAATATAACCGCCGCCGAGATACCTTGCAAGCCACGAATCAATGCTGTAAACAAGTCCCAGCTGTTCACGTATTCTCTGATTGAGCATCGACGATGTACCTGTCCCAAGAATGAACATACACACCTGAAGCGTATATAAATCCTCGTGTTCAATTGGAATACCCTTAAAAGAAAGAGTTATATGAGTCTGCTCCGTATCCATCTTTTTAAGAGTCATAACTCTTCTGAATGGTACTTCGTACCCGGAAACGGGGTTTCCGGTGCTTTTAAGGGAGCCGAAATACTCCTCAATTTTTCTGAGCATTTCTTCCTTTTCAAAGTTGCCGTTTACGCCGATGACAATTCTTTCGGGTACATAATGCTTTTCCATATACTCTTTAAAGTCACAGGCTCTGAAAGAACTGACAGTTTCTCTTGTGCCGAGAATATCCATCTGAAGAGTTGTACCCTCAAAAATTCTTCTTTCGTTCAGCTCACTGCACACGTCGGCAGGGTCGTCCTCACACATAGCAATTTCTTCGGTTATTACTCCCTTTTCCGTTTCAATGTCCTCTTCAAAAAGTCTCGGGTTTCTTATCATATCAAAGAGAATATCTGCCGCCTTGAGAATCTGATAATCCAGAGCCTTCGTATAGAAAAAGGTGTACTCCTTTGTAGTGTACGCATTGACATAAGCACCGATTTCGTCCATTCCCTCAGCAATTTCAAAGCCGCTTCTTTTTTCTGAGCCCTTGAAAACAATATGTTCAATGAAATGGGATATTCCGCTGTTTTTCTCCTCTTCAAACCTTGAGCCGCTTGCAATCCAGATTCCTACTGTCGCAGAGCGCAGAGTGTCGGTTTTGTTGAGAAAGATTCTGAGTGAGTTAGGGAGAGTAATAAGCTCCATTGTGTTTCCTTTCGTAAGGTATTATGCCTTATTGTTCGTTGCTGAACTGAGAGTTATATAAATTAGCATAGAAGCCGTTCTTCTGAAGAAGCTCCTTGTGTCTGCCTGTTTCAACTATTTTGCCCTCATTCATAACAATTATGTTATCCGCACCTACAATGGTTGAAAGTCTGTGGGCAATTACAAAGTTGGTTCTGCCCTTCATAAGGTTGTTCATAGCTTCCTGAATCTGAAGCTCCGTTCTTGTATCAACTGATGAGGTAGCTTCGTCGAGAATGAGAATCTGCGGGTCGGAAAGAATAGCTCTTGCAATAGTAATAAGCTGCTTCTGACCTGCTGAAAGGTTTGCTCCGTCCTCCTCGAGAACTGTGTCGTAGCCGTCTGAGAAGGTGTTTACAAAGGAATCAACCCTAGCAGCTCTGACTGCGTTCATAAAGTCTTCCTCGGTAGCCTTTTCGTTGGAATACATAATATTATCCCTGATTGTACCTGCGAAAAGCCACGTATCCTGGAGAACCATAGAAATAAGATTGCGGAGATTTTTTCTTGAAATTGCTCTTATATCGGTGCCGTCAATTTTAATTGCACCCTTATCAATATCATAAAAGCGCATAAGCAGGTTTACAATTGTGGTTTTACCCGCACCGGTTGGGCCTACAATTGCAGTAAGCTGACCTTTTTTGACCTCTAAGTTAAAGTTTTCAATAAGAGGCTTTTCGGGAAGGTATGAGAAGCATACATTTTCAAAGGATATATCCTCGCCCTTTGAAAGCTCTTTTTCAATCATTTCTACGCTCTCTTCTTTCTCCGAAAGCACATTGAACACACGCTCTGCACTTGCAAGAGAGGACTGCATATTATTGGCAATATTTGAAAGGTCGATAATGGGCTGCATAAGCAGCTTTGTGTACATCATAAAGGTGGTAATTGCACCAACGCTCTGCTTACCGGTCAATATGAGATAACCGCCGAGAACGCAGATTACAACATAGCCTGCGTTGTTTGCAAAGTTAATAAGGGGACCGAGAATACCCGAATAGAACTGGGCATTTTTAGCTGAGGTTGAAAGGGCCTCGTTAATAAGGTCGAATTCCTCAGTCGCTCTTTTTTCGTAGCTGAATGCCTTTACAATTGCGTGGCCTGTGAACATCTCTTCTATATGGCCGTTGATGTCACCCGTTGTTTTCCACTGCTTACGGAACCAGCCCTTGGAAATGTTGAGAATTGTAAGGGCAATAATAAGACAAATGGGGAAGGGTGAAAGGCTTGTAAGAGAAAGCATTACGCTGTTTCTCATCATGATTACGAAAACACCCACAAAGGTTACCACAGATGTAATAATCTGAATCATATTGTGCTGAAGTGTGTCGTTAACGTTGTCGATATCGTTGGTCATACGGCTGAGGATGTCGCCTTTTGTGTGGCTGTCAAAATATGAAAGGGGCAGCTTTGACAGCTTGAGGTTAAGATTTCTTCTCAGCTTTGTAATAAGATTCTGCACAACTCCCGCCATTATATAGTGCTGGAAAAAGCTTAAAAGTGAGCTTCCTGCATATACAAGCAGAATTGTAAGAAGTATATCCTCAATGGGCTTGAAATCCATAACACCCGTGTTGATTTTGCTTTCAATCTGAAGGGCGAGCACGTCAATAACCTTACCGAGATAATCGGGGCCGAGGATGCTGAGATATGAGCTTACGCAGGCGCAGATTACAGTGAAAATTACTGCTGTTACCCTGCCTTTGAGAAGTCCGAAAAGCTTACCTGCACTTTTCATAAAGTTTTCGGGCTTGTCACGCATAGAAGCCTGACCTCTGTATGCAGCGTATTTATCCTTATATTCGGGAAGAGCGTTCTTGTTTTTTCTTTTCATCACTGCACGCCTCCCATCTGTGAAACATAAATCTGTCGGTATTCTTCACAGCTTTCCATAAGCTCCTCATGTCTGCCTATACCGACGGTTTTACCTTGGTCGAGGACAACAATTTTGTCTGCGTCAAGGATTGTACCTATTCGCTGAGCAACGATAATTACAGTTGCGTCTATGTTTTTTCTGATGTTTGCTCTTACTGCGGCATCGGTTGCAAAGTCGAGAGCTGAAAAGCTGTCGTCAAAAATGTAAACCTCTGCCTTTCTTGTAAGGGCTCTTGCAATTGAAAGGCGCTGTTTCTGTCCGCCTGAAAGGTTGTTTGCGTTCTGACTGATGAAGGACTGCATTCCGTCACTGAGCTTGTCAATAAACTCGCTGCTACAGGAAATATCAAGGGCTTTTCGCATCTGTTCCTCGGTTGCATTCTCGTCTCCGAAGCGAAGGTTATCCTCAACACTGCCGCTGAAAAGGCACGCCTTCTGAGGCACAAAGCCGATTCTTGAGCGCAGGTCCTTTTGAGTGTAGTTTCTTACATCTGTTCCGTCAAAAAGTACTTGACCGCCCGTTACGTCGAAAAATCTCGGCACCATGGCAATAAGGCTTGATTTACCGCTGCCCGTACCGCCGATAATTGCAGTTACCTTGCCTTTTTCAGCAGTGAATGAAATGTCTGAAAGCACAGGACTTTCCGCATTTTCATAAGTGAAACTTACGTTTCTGAATTCAACGGTACCCTTTTTGTTTTCGTCTGCTGTCTGAGGCTTTTCAGGGTCGGTGATGCTTGCTTTTGTGTCAAGCACTTCAAGAATTCTCAGTGCTGAAATTCTCGCTCTGGGGACAATTACAAACATAGCTGCAGCCATAGTTACGGCGAAAATTATCATCAGCATATAGGTAATAAATGCCTGAAGGTCGCCTATGGCAGAAATAAGCTCGGGCTTTTGAGTCAGATGGTCGAGAGTATCAAGATTTTTAGCCGAAAGAAAAACGAGCAAATCAAGACCGCAGATAATAAGAAGCATACAGGTAGGAATAAGCACTGACATTATTCTGTTAAACTTAAGAGTAAGACCTGAAAAGTCCATATTCTTCTGCTCAAATTTTTCGTCTTCAAATTCCTGCTTGTTGAAAGCTCTGATAACTCTTATACCGCTGAGCTTCTCTCTTATGAAACGGTTGATTCCGTCAAGCATTTTCTGTCTTTTTCTGAACATAGGTATAACCGTTTTGATCACAAGCATCACAATAACGGCAATAAGGGGAATAAGTGCAAAAATTACCAGAGCAAGCTTCGGGTTAAGCACAAAGGTCATAACAACACCGCCCACAAGCATAATGGGCGCACTTATAATCATACGAAGCACCTGAAGAACAAAATCCTGCACAATTCTCACATCGTTTGTACATCTGGTAATAAGTGAGGGTGTGCCGATTTTTTCAATATCCCCTTTTGAAAGGCTTTCCACCTTGAGAAATAGTGTTCTTCTCAGGGATTTGCTGAAAAGTGCGGCAGTTTTGCTGGAAAAGAAGCTGCCAAAAATGCTGATTACTACACTGAGAGCTGATATAACCATCATCATTACTCCCATGCGTTTTATGTAATCAATGTCACCGTTCATTATGCCGTTGTTGATAATATCCGACATAAGAAGCGGCAACACAAGTCCGCCAATCTGTCCGAGGATTGCGAAAACCGTTGAAAGAATTGCTGTGCCTTTAATCTCTTTAAGCTGTTTCAGTAATCTTATCACTGCTTTTTTCCTCCGTAAAAATTCTCTCTTCATTTTTATGTCTGCCAAAATGCAAACAAAAATTCATTATAGTATACCAATAATATATGAATATTTTGTAAAGAACACCCCCTTTCATATGCAACAGAGTGCATTTCTGTTATAATTTAATAAAGTTTAATGGATTCTGAGGTGCAGAAATGAACAGTCTTTCTTTTTTTAATATAAATTCCTTTAAAGCTGACGATTCATTCATCGGAAAATTTCAAAAGCTTATCAGCGACACTGTTATCCCTTATCAGTACAAGGTTCTCTGCGACGAGGTTGAGGGCGCTGCAGAGAGCCATGTAATAAAGAACTTCACCGATGCCGGAAGAGTTCTTTCAGGAAAAGAGCCTCTTGAGGGCTTCAGAGGTATGGTTTTTCAGGACAGCGATGCCGCAAAGTGGCTTGAAGCTGTAGCTTACAGTCTTAAAGTAAAGCCTGACAATGAGCTTCAGAGCAAGGCTGACAGCCTTATTGAGCTTATTTCAAAGGCTCAGGACACCGACGGCTATCTCAACACCTTTTACACAATCAAGGACAAGGACAAGCGTTGGACTAATCTTCTTGAGGGTCACGAGCTTTACTGCTCAGGTCATATGATTGAAGCAGGCTGTGCCTATTTTGAAGCAACCGGCAAGAGAAGTCTTCTCGATATATGCGAAAAAAACGCAGAGCATATATATAACGTATTTATTGAAAACGGTCACGAGGGATATCCCGGTCATCCGGAAATTGAGCTCGCCCTTTTAAGGCTTTATGAGATTACGAAAAATGAGAAATATCTCACCCTTGCAAAGCACTTTATTGACGTGCGAGGTGTGGACAGCGACTTTTACATAAAGGAAGTCAAAAGCAGAAACTGGAGTGTGTGGGGCGGCGACGGCAGAAACAAGTACTATCAGCAAAGCTATCTTCCCGTAAGAGAGCAGAAGGATGCAGTAGGTCACAGCGTAAGAGCTGTTTATCTTTATACCGCTATGGCTCACCTTGCTTTTGAAAGCGGAGATAAGGAGCTTTTTGAAGCCTGCAGAACTCTTTTTAAGAGCATTACGGAAAAACGTATGTACATAACCGGTGCCATAGGCTCAACGGTACACGGTGAGGCTTTCACCGAGGATTACGATCTGCCCTCAGACACTGCTTATGCAGAAACCTGTGCTTCAATCGGGCTTATGTTTTTTGCTTCAAGAATGCTTCAGAATGAAGTCAAGGGCGAATACGGCGACATTATGGAAAAAGCCTTTTTCAACACCGTTCTCTCAGGTATGGAAAGTGACGGAAAACGCTTTTTCTATGTAAATCCCCTTGAAGTTATTCCCGGAATTTCACAAAGAGCAGTCACCCATCATCACGTGCTTACTCAGCGTCCCTCCTGGTATACCTGCGCCTGCTGTCCTCCCAATGTTGCAAGACTTGTAACCTCTATCGGGAAATACAGCTACGGTGAAAAGGGCGACACCGTTTACTGCCACCTTTATTCAGGCGGTACGGCGAGCTTTAAAAACGGTATGAAGCTTAAAACAGAAACTGAGTACCCCTACGGTTTTACAGTAAAGTTTACTGTTGAGGGCAAGGGAAGATTTGCAGTGCGTGTGCCCTCATGGAGCGAAAAAACAAGCTTCACTTTTGACGGCAAGGCTTCTGAGCCCGAAATTACAGACGGTTACGCTTATTTCACCATAGAAGATAAAGCAGAAATCACCCTGCAGCTTGACGACACCGTAAGAATTCTTTATCCCTCTTCAAAAATTCCCACCCTCAGCGGTATGGGTGCAGTAATGCGCGGACCTCTTGTTTACTGTGCAGAGGGCAAGGACAACAAAGACGATGTACTTTCTCTTTACCTTTCAGAAAACGCTTCTTTTACTGCAGAAAAATCCGACATTCTCGGTGGTACGGTTATTCTTAAAGCAGACGGCTTCAGAAGAGAAATCTCCGATTCTCTTTATTCTTCATCAAAGCCCACCTTCAAAAATGAGAGCATAACACTTACCCCCTACTACCTCTGGGGCAACCGTGGAGAAACCCAAATGAGAGTATGGCTTCCCGTAAGATAACTTTACTCTTGATTTTTTCCACATAATATGTATAATATAAGTTAATAAGATAGAGGTGCGTAAATCATCAGTAGCTTTTCTCAGCTTCTCAAAAGGCGTTTACGGAAGGTGAAAGGGTTTTATGCCGAAGCGTTTCTTCTTTTGAGAGAAGAAGCTGCTGGGTAGCGGAATAATATTCCGTTAACTGTCGCACAAGGCGGAGAGCTATCAGCTTATATTATGTAAGTTATGAGAGATTCTTCCTTTGTGAGAATCTCTCTTTAAATTTTTAAAACGGAGGAAAACAAAATGCAAAAGACCAAAAGATCCCTTGCGAAAATAATCCTTGCTTTTATGGTTATTTTTGCTCTTGCAATTCCCATGTCATGTGTTGCTGCAGAAGATACTGCTGCTCCTCTCATGACTGAAACAATCGGCGCTGCTGACGAAGCTGCCGCTGAAACATCTTTCATTCTCGGCGAAGGTGAAGATGCAATTGAATACGACCTTACAGACGGCGAAAGTGCTCTCGAGTATGTAGGCGGTTATGCTGACAACCTTGAAGCTGACCCCGACTTCAAAACTCACATCACAACAGCTATTGCAAAGGTTCGTGAATCAATCAGCAAGTATGCAACAATCTGGTCACTCCTTCCCCCTGTAGTGGCTATTGCTCTTGCACTCATCACAAAAGAGGTTTACTCCTCACTTGTAATCGGTATCATCGTTGGCGGCCTTATTTATGCAGGCGGTAACTTTGAGACCACAATCACTCATGTAATTACAGACGGTTTCGTTGCAAACGTTGCCGATTCCTACAACATGGGTATCATCATCTTCCTTATTCTCCTTGGTGCACTTGTTTCAATGATGAACAAGGCAGGCGGCTCAGCTGCTTTCGGCCGTTGGGCAACAAAGCACATCAAGTCAAGAGTAGGCGCTCAGCTTGCTACAATCGCTCTCGGCGTGCTTATTTTCATTGACGACTATTTCAACTGCCTTACAGTTGGTTCAGTTATGCGTCCCGTTGCTGACGCTCACAAGGTTTCAAGAGCAAAGCTCTCCTACCTTATTGACGCTACAGCAGCTCCCGTTTGCATCATCGCTCCCATTTCATCATGGGCTGCAGCAGTTGCAGGCTTTGCAAGAAGTGCCGGTGCAGAAAACGGCATCAAGCTCTTCATTCAGGCTATCCCCTATAACTTCTACGCTCTTCTCACAATCGTAATGATGATTTTCCTTGCTCTTATGAAGTTCGATTTCGGTCCTATGAAGACACACGAAAAGAACGCAAAAGAAAAAGGCGACCTTTTCACAAGCGGTACACAGCAGGCTGTTCAGGAAATGACAGCTAACCCCAAGGGCAAGGTTATCGACCTTATATTCCCCGTACTTGTTCTTATCGTTACATGCGTAATCGGTATGATTTACTCAGGCGGCTTCTTCAGCGGAGAAAGCTTTATTGATGCATTCTCAAACTCAGACGCTTCCGTTGGTCTCGCTTACGGTGCAGGTATCACAATCATCATCACAGTTATTTATTATCTTCTCAGAAGAGTTCTCAAGTTCAAGGACCTTATGGAATCACTCCCCGAAGGCTTCAAGGCTATGGTTCCCGCAATTATGATTCTTGCTTGTGCATGGACTCTTAAAGCAATGACAGACTCACTTGGTGCAAAGATCTTCATTTCACAGCTTATCGAAGGCAGTGCAGGTGCATTCCAGTCCTTCCTTCCTGCAATCATCTTTGTAATCGCTGTTGGCCTTTCATTTGCAACAGGTACATCATGGGGTACATTCGGTATCCTTATCCCCATCGTTCTCAGCGTATTCGGTGCAGGCGAGCCCATTACAATAGTTGCAATTTCAGCTTGTATGGCAGGTGCTGTTTGCGGCGACCACTGCTCACCCATTTCAGATACAACAATTATGGCTTCAGCAGGTGCACAGTGTGACCACATCAACCACGTTTCAACTCAGCTTCCCTACGCTCTTACAGTTGCAGGCGTTTCAGCAGTAAGCTATGTAATTGCAGGCTTCGTTCCCAACTGGATGATTGTTCTTCCTATTGCTATCGTTCTTATGATTGCTACACTCTTTGTAATCAAGGCGGCAACTAAGAAAAAAGGCATAGGACTTTCAAAATAATTCAGACTGTCCGATAAACGCACAAGAACGCAAAAAGATTCAAAGTTAAAAGGCTGCCACAAAAGTGACAGCCTTTTTCTTCATATCATATATTTTCTCATTTTAAAAGCCGATAGCTTATTATGTTTCCGATTGACAAGGGATATTATATCACTTAAAATCAATTAGTTCAATATTCAAACTATCCAAACTATTTCACTTTCTTTTGGCACTATTTACTTTAAAAAAGTCATTGTCAACAATAAAGCCACAAAAAACTATGGACTTTTCACAAAAATCACTTTTTGAAAAAAGTTAGATAAACTTATGGAAAAATAGATAAATATATGTTATAATGTTTTTTGTATGTAAAACCCAACACTAAAACTAAAGGAGTGCTAAGTTAAAATGAGTTTTAAGGAGTTAATTATCAACGCAGGCTCTTCCTCACTGAAATATCAGGTGTTTGAAATGCCCGAAGCAAAGGTTCTTGCAAAGGGTATTTTCGAGCAGATAGGTACTGACTGCACATTCACACACAAAATCGACAAGGACGGCGAAGAAGTTAAGGTTCTCAACAAAAAGCCCGTTGATGCTAAGGACCACAACGACGCTATCACAATTCTTCTCGAAACACTCACCGACAAGGAAAACGGCGGCGTTCTTGATTCAATGAACGACATCGCAGCTGTAGGCCACAGAGTTCTTCACGGCGGCGAAAAGTTCAGCGGCAGCGTTGTTGTTGACGAAGCTGTTAAGGAAGCTATCAGAGAATGTATCCCTCTCGGCCCTCTTCACAACCCTGCTAACCTTACAGGTATCGAGGTTTGCGAAAGCATTATGAAGGGTATTCCTCAGGTTGCTGTTTTTGACACTGCTTTCCATCAGACAATTCCCGAATGTGCATATATGTATGCTCTTCCCTATAAGTATTATCAGAAGCACGGCATCAGAAAGTACGGTTTCCACGGCACAAGCCACAGATATGTAAGTGCAAGAACAACCGACTTCCTTATGAAGAAGTATCCCGGCAAGTACAACGCTGACGAGCTTAAGGTTGTAACCTGCCATCTCGGTAACGGTTCATCAATTTCAGCTATCAAGGGCGGAAAGTGCTTCGACACAACAATGGGTCTTACTCCTCTTGAGGGTATTATGATGGGTACACGTTCAGGCTCAATCGACCCCGCTATTATCGCAGTTCTTTGCGAAAGAGAAGGCCTTACAGCTAAGGAAGTTGACAACATCCTCAACAAAAAGTCAGGTATGCTCGGTCTCACAGCTGAATACGACGAAAACGGAAACGAAATTCCCGACACAGCTACAAGCGACAACAGAACAATCGAAGGCCGTGCAAAGGAAGGCAACAAGAGGGCTATGCTCGTTGAAGATATGCTCTGCCATCAGCTCGTTAAGTACATCGGCGGTTTTGCTGCTGCTATGGGCGGTGTTGACGCAGTTGTATTCACAGGCGGTATCGGCGAAAACAATCCTCACTACCGTACAAGAGTTGCTGAAAAGCTTGGCTTCCTCGGCACAAAGATTGACGAAGCTCCCAACAGTGTAAGAGGCGAAGAAATTGAAATTTCAACAGAAGATTCAGCTCTTAAGCTTCTTGTAATTCCTACCGATGAAGAACTTCTCATCGCTCAGGATACCTACGAGCTTGCAAAATAATTTATTTCTGCTGCACTTTTGTGCAGCAGGATTTTTTTGCAAAACTAAAGGGCAGATGCATTTTGGTGCAACTGCCCTTTAGTTTTTATTTTAAGCTTTCTTTTTATCCTGAACGAAGATTATCGGCATCCATTTGTTTGCTACGTTCACTGCAATTATTATAAAGAAAATGTACACTGTCGCTGAAAGCAGCTGCGTATGAAGACTTTCACGAAGCATACCGTCCATAAAATGATTGTTGAAGTAGAGATACGGCACTGCACCTGTTGCTGCAGTAGCCAGATATTTGCCGTATTTTATAAGGCGTGTTTCCTCTTTTATAGGGTTGCCGTTTATATAGGGGAAATACCTGTTGGCAATTTGTGTAAGCGGTAAAAGAAGCAGGAAACATGCAATTGATGCCGGAACAACAAAGAACATTTCATTCTCGTATTTTTCAAACACTTCTTCGAAAATAAGCAGTACCGGTTTATGAATACCCATATAGAAAAGTGAGTTTTTGCCTACGAATGCTAAAATCCGGTCAATGGGCAGCTTTATTGCAACAAGTGCAAAGCCTGCACAACTGAGATAACCGCTCAAAAGATAGAGAATGTATTCATCACCGAATTTGTTTCCGTGAATTGAAACCACACCATTTGCTCTGCTGAGAACAAAGCCAAGGAAAAGAATTCCCAAAGCTATGAAAAAGCCTGAAATTCTGCTTAAAGAGTCCACCTTAGATTTGTTTTGGAGATAAAGTTCCATAATAACTCTGCCGAGGTATATACTGAACATTACATTAGGCACACCGTTTATGTGCCATGGCAGATCAATATCCTGGGTAATTATGCTCACAAGACAAAAGCAAGCGAGGAAAATTCCCATTTTCTTTTTATCTGCCTTTGTCAGCTTTATAACAAGCCACAACCCTAGCTGTGCAGCAAAAAGCATATAGATATAATACATAGGGTTTGACGGTGCTTCCACAAGCAGATTGTTTCCCACCAGTATACCGAGAAGATACTCCTTTACAGGTACCTCCTTGTGTGCCCCTAGAATATTCACCGCATAACGGGTGAGAAAGCTTAAAAACTGAATCCACACATAAGGCACCAGAAGCCTTTTTACAAGCTGAGTGAAATATGCACCAAAACTTGTGTTTTTCACCTTTTCAATATTAAGAGTTGCGCCGCTCATCATAAAAAAGATGGGCATATTAAAGGAAACCATCCAGTTACGAAGGGGCTTATATACATTCAAGTGGCATAGTATCACCGTGTACATCGAAAAGCCCTTCAGCTCGTCAATCCATTCTATTCTCTTTTTTTCCGCCATACTTTTTCACCTTCGTTAAGTCGGATTTAAAAGTATGATGCACAATTGAAAGTGTTACTTTCTTCTCTCTTCTTTCAGGAACATAAACGGTAAAAATCTTGTAAATACTCTTTCGGTTATTACTACTATTACAGCGAACACCAGAAGAGCAAGTATCTCCTTAACTACACTGCCGACAATATAGTCGCCCACTAAAGCGTAATAAGGCACAATTCCGCTTGCGGCAACGGCAACGAATTTAAAAATCTTAACCGGTGTTGATTCTTCTTTAATGCTGTTTCCGCAGGTGTAGGGCATAAACTTACTGAAGAACCAGGCAACGGGAATAAGTCCGAAAAAGCATACCAGCGAACCTAATATGAGGAAAATGGGATGGTTTTCGTATTTTCCCGCATAAGCTTCAAACACCAACAAAAGGGGCTTATGAATACCCATATAGAAGAAGGTGTTCGCACCGATAAAGGTGAGAGCCTTGCTCTGAGGAAGAAGCATTACAAGCATAGCAATTGCCACACTTGAAGCCACTGCACACACGAGGAAAATAATGAACTCCTTGCCGTAGTAGTTGCCGTGGATAGAAATACGGCCGTTGTAACGGCAAAGCACATAACCTACACCGAGAAGCACAGCGCAGATTCCGAGATAAAGCACCTTGTTCATTTTGTGAAGGTTTTCCCTCACTGCAAGGTAGCCGTCCATAAGCAGTCTGCCTACAAAAATGAGAAGCATAGCTGTAGGTACAACGTTAATGTGCCAGGGAAGGTCTATCTTCTGGAGGCACACACTACCCACCGCTAAAATACTGAGAATCGCCCCTATAAGCCCTTTGTCACCCTTTGCAACTCTGATTACAAACCACAGACCAACCTGCGCCAGAAACAGAAGCAGAACGTAATAAAGAGGGTTTGAGGGTGCGCCTATAATGTTGTTGTTACCTACGAGAATACCGATAAGGTAATCCCTGACAGGTACGGGTTTATGGTTTACAACGGACACTTCAAATCTCAGAACAAAGCTGAGCATCTGAAGCCACACATAAGGTACAAGCATCTTTTTCGCAAGACGCAAGGTAAAATCCTTAAAGCTTGTGTTGTAAACTCTCTCAACATTAAGGTTAAGCCCCGAAATCATAAAAAACAAGGGCATATGAAAAGAATAAAACCAGGTTTTAAAGCTTTTTCCGATTGACATATGACCGAGAATAACCGTATAAAAGGCAAGGCCTCTCAGCTGGTCAATCCAGACAATTCTCTTTTTTTCCGCCATTTTACAAATCCTCTCAAATTTCACGAGTTTTACACATTGTAGCACAATTCGAGCGGAAAGTAAACTGCTTAAAGCTTAAGATTTCTTTTCAGTGTATTAAGTTTTAAAGGATAATGCTTTTGTTCCTAATTTCATGCATCATCTGTCGGTTATTATATTTTCCTAAAGTGTAGTTTTTATGAAACGGTGTCAAAAAATGGAAAAAACTCTCTTTTTCTTAAAGAAAAGAGAGTTATATTTTATTTTTCTGCTTTTAAGGTATATGTATTTTCCCAGCTTTTAAGCACTTCAACAGATTTAAAGCCTGCCTTTTTAAGTGCTTCACTTTCGTGGGCAACCGTCAGCGGTGTGTCGTAATGATAGAACTCACCGTCGCTTATACCCTGCTCATTTTTAAGGCGAAGAAGCTCATTCTGATAGAAGGTTTCGTACTTGTCATCGGGAGCAAAGTAGTCCGTCAGAATGAAATATCCATTTTCTTTAAGAGCCGAGTAAAGCTTTTTGTAAAGAGGTATTTTCTCCTCTTTGGTAAAGTGGTGGAGAGATTCAACAGATACCGCCGCATCAAAAAGATTTTCGCCGAAAGGAACATCAAAATATGAACCTTTAATGAGTGTGATGTCTTTATCCTTGAACTTTTCACTGAGTGCATTCAGCATACCCTCTGAAAGGTCAATGCCTGTTATCTTTGCAGTAGGCTTCAGCTTGAAATACTCTTCAAGCTCAAGCCCTGTTCCGCAACCTAAATCAAGCACAGTTGCGTCTTTATTTTTGGGAAGACACTCAGCAGTAAATGGATAAAACTCAACTGCACCGAGTATGTCCCTTAGCATATGTTCATCGTAAAAATCAAGTCGGGCTTCAAAAAAGTCAGCCATTTGTTCGAGCATAGTATCACCTCGCAAAAATTATACCACACCTCAACAATAAACGCAATTATTTTGCATTTTGAATTTTGCATTTTGCATTCAAAAAAACAGCCCCCACGATTGTGGAGACTGTTTTCTGTAAATCCCGTTCGGGAAAAATTATCTCTTTGAGAACTGGGGAGCACGACGAGCGCCTTTGAGACCGTACTTCTTTCTTTCCTTCATTCTCGGGTCACGAGTAAGGAAGCCAGCCTTCTTAAGAGCAGGACGAAGTTCTTCGTCATACTGAAGAAGAGCTCTTGAAAGACCGTGACGGATAGCACCAGCCTGGCCTGTTACACCGCCGCCTGCAACTCTGCAAACGATGTCGAACTTCTCTGTTGTACCTGTAAGGTTGAGAGGCTGACGAACGATGAGCTTAAGTGTTTCAAGACCGAAATAATCGTCGATATCTCTGTCGTTGATTGTGATTTTACCTGTACCAGCGTATACACGAACTCTGGCAACTGATTTCTTTCTTCTACCTGTGCCGTAGAAGAACGGTGTTGTTTCGTACATTCTTTTGTCCTCCCTTTCCTATTAAAGTTCAACAACTTCGGGCTTCTGAGCTGCGTGAGCGTGCTCTGCACCTGCATATACGCGAAGTCTTGTAAGTGCGTTTCTGCCGATTGTTGTGTCGGGAATCATACCCTTGATTGCCTTTGTCATTGCGAACTCAGGCTTTGTCTTCATAAGTGTTGAGTACTTAACCTTCTTCATGTTACCGATGTAACCTGTGTGGTGGTAGTACATTTTCTGATCAAGCTTCTTACCTGTAAGAACAACCTTGTCAGCGTTGATGATAATTACGTGGTCGCCGCAGTCAGCGTGGGGTGCGAATGTGGGCTTGTGCTTACCTCTGAGAAGGTCAGCAGCCTTTGCTGCAACATGGCCGAGAGTTTTACCTTCTGCGTCGATGATATACCAGCTGCGAGTAATGTCGCCAGCCTTGGGCATATAAGTTGACATAGCTTTTTCCTCCAATAGTTTATTTTTTATGCTCGCATATATTATCACAAGACTAAAAAAAAGTCAACCCCTTTTTCTTAATTTTTTAATTTACATTTTGTGTTCTTTGATTTTCTCCGTTTTTCTTTGATTTTTATATGATTTGCTCGTTTATGATTTTAAAAAAATAATGATAAAATCACATGAGAATGCAACATTTACACCCTTTCAGCGGAACTAATAGTGAAAGGAGGAATGCCAAATGAAAACTCAATCGTTGCGTACGGACGATTGTTTTGAGGAAGTTATGGAAAGGTATTCGGATCTGATATACCGTGTAGCTTATGCAAATGTAAAGATCACAGCGGATGCGGATGATGTGTTTCAAGAGGTCTGGTGCAGGTATTATCAGAAAAATAGAACCTATGACAGTGAAGAGCACAGACGAAATTGGCTCATAAACGTTACTCTCAAATGCTGTAAGAAAATTTATTCATCTGTAAGATACCGAAGAACCGTACTTACAGACGATATATCTTTGCTTGAAAACAGACTTCCGCCAAGGGATTTCGAAATATACCATACCGTTACAGCTCTTCCTGAAAAATATCGCATACCCATTTACCTTTATTATTACGAAGGCTTTTCCGTAAATGAAATCAGCGAAATGACAGGAACAAACTCCTCAACCGTCAGAAGCCATCTGAAGCGAGGAAGAGAAAAACTGAAAGAAATACTGGAAGGAGATGTTTTTCTTTGAACAAAGATAGTATAAAAACCATACATAACACATTAAAACCCGACAGAGAGCTTATAGAAAAAACAAAAGCAGCAGCATTGAATCAATGTCCCCGTAAAACTCACACGCCTGCTCTTATTGCCGCCTGTCTTATTCTTGTAATCTGCATATCAGCACTCATATCAAAAACTGAAAACGGTGATTTCAGAACTACTTTACCGGTGAACGAAACCACAACTGAAGAAAGCGAGATTTTTTACAGCAATCTTATATCCCACAGGAAACAGCCTACATTTAATGTATCAGGATATCAGACTGCAGATATAGACTCGTTTAATGAGAAAATCCTCAAAGATTGCACAGCTGTCATTGAAGGCGAGATTCTGAGTGCGAGGGAGAAGGAATACACTGTTCTGTATGAATATGATAAGTTTGGCACCAATACGCTTACAGAGAAGACCAACACCATAATTTATGAAATAAAAGTTGAAAAAGTATGGTGTGGTGATATCAAAGTAAACGAAATAATTACCGTTCAGGATGAGGCGTTTACTCTGGATAAAATATTCACCCCTGCTGTGGGAGGAAGCTATGTACTGCCTTTATGCGACTCCGGCGAGAATATAAGAATCGACACATCAGGGCAAAAGTATTTAAACGGAGACACCAAAAGAGAGAGCATATACAGTACCCTTTATCCCTTTCATCCTCAGATAGAGCGAACAGACAGAGGATATCTTTTTACTTCTGATTGGGTGAGTCTTGTAACCGATGAGACGAAAACCGTTACTGTTGATATTCCTCTTGCAGAAGAATACTATGCCGACAAAATGAGACTTAATTATGCAGATGTTTTTGAAAGGCAGTTTAAACAGTTGCTCATTAATGTAGGACTTGTTGATTAATTTTCACCGCAGGAAATCACTTTTCCGCGGACCGTCGAGGACGCCGGTCACTATCAAAGCACAAACAACATATACAAAAAGCCTCCCGCAAAAGCGAGAGGCTTAAAGTTTTTATTACACTGTATTATCAATTATACAAGCTCGATGATGCACATCTCTGCTGCGTCACCACGACGGGGACCTGTTTTGATAATACGGCAGTAACCGCCGTTAACATCCTTATACTTGGGGCCGATTTCGTCGAAGAGCTTCTTTGTTACATCTTCCTTTGTGATGTAAGCAAGAGCCTGACGCTTGTTGTGAAGTGTGTTTTCCTTGCCGAGAGTAATCATTTTCTCAGTCATGGAACGAACTTCCTTTGCCCTTGTAACGGTGGTTTCAATGCTGCCTTTCTCTAAGAGATAAGTAACCATACCTCTGAGCATTGCACTTCTGTGAGCACTTACTCTACCGAGTTTTCTGGTTCCTGCCATTTGAAATCACTCCTTTACTGTAAGTTGATTATTCGTCTTCACTGCGAAGCTCAAGACCGAATGAATGAAGCTTGTTGATAACTTCATCAAGGGACTTCTTACCAAGGTTACGAACCTTCATCATATCGTCCTCTGTTCTGTTGGTCAGGTCTTCTACAGTGTTGATGCCAGCGCGCTTCAAGCAGTTGAATGAACGTACTGACAAGTCAAGTTCCTCAATAGTCATCTCGAGAACCTTTTCCTTGGCGTCGTCGCCCTTGTCGACCATAATCTCTGTTTCGTATGCCTCACCTGAGAGGTCACCGAAGAGAGCGAGGTGTTCGTTGAGAAACTTGGCTCCGAGTGAAACAGCTTCTGTTGCGGAAATGGTTCCGTTTGTCCAAACTTCAAGTGTGAGCTTGTCGAAACCGATATCCTGACCAACACGAAGGTCATCAATTGTGTAATTTGCCTTAAGAATCGGTGTGTAAATTGAGTCAATTGCAATTACGCCGATTACAGGCTGCATGAGCTTTTTGTTCTGCTCAGCCGATACATATCCACGGCCCTTGTTTACTGTGAGCTCCATATTGATGTGAGCATCTTTGTCAAGTGTACAGATATGCCACTCCGGATTGATAATTTCAACTTCTGAATCGCACTTGATGTCACCGGCAAGAACTTCTCCTTCGCCTGTTGCATCAATGTACACTGTTTTAGGACCTTCACCGTGAATCTTGAGAATAACGCTCTTTAAGTTGAGGATGATTTCCGTAACATCTTCCTTAACACCGGGGATGGTTGAAAACTCATGAAGAACGCCGTCAATCTTTACACTGGTGATTGCGTAGCCGGGAAGTGATGAGAGAAGAATTCTTCTCAGGCTGTTGCCTAATGTCACGCCGTAGCCACGCTCTAACGGTTCTACGACAATCTTTCCGTAGGTTCCGTCAGCTGCTAATTCTGCAGTTTCGATTCTGGGCTTTTCAATGCCTATCATGCAAAACCCTCCTTTATCTTTTGTGGATGTGTTTTACGGATATAAACCGACAATCGCTAAAACTCTCTTTCGTCTAAGTAACTACTGATTACTCAGTTATTACTTAGAGTAGAGTTCTACGATAAGGTGTTCTTCAACCGGTGTAGCGATCTGATCGCGTTCGGGAAGAGCGATTACCTTAGCTTCAAGATTGTCGCTGTTAAGGTCAAGCCAAGCGGGAACAGGTCTTGATGCGTTAGCTTCGAGAACTGTCTTAATCTTTACGCTGTCGCGGCTCTTAGCCTTAATGGATACTACGTCGCCAGCCTTGAGAAGGTATGAAGGAATGTCAACCTTGCTGCCGTTTACTGTGTAGTGTCCGTGTGTTACAAGCTGTCTTGCTTCAGCTCTTGAAGAAGCCCAGCCAAGTGTGTATACTACGTTGTCAAGACGGCTTTCGCAGATCTTGAGAAGGTTGTGACCTGTTACGCCAGCCTTCTTTTCAGCCATAATGAAATACTTATGGAACTGACCTTCCTGAATACCGTAGTAGCGTCTTGCCTGCTGCTTAGCGCGGAGCTGGAGACCATATTCAGAATTCTTTTTGCGGCTCTGACCATGCTGTCCGGGAGCGTAAGCACGACGTTCGATAGCACACTTACCTGTGTAGCATCTGTCACCCTTAAGGAAAAGTTTCTTACCCTCGCGGCGGCAAAGCTTACATACCGCACCTGTATATCTTGCCATATGTTTTTACCTCCGTTATACGCGTCTTCTTTTGGGCGGGCGGCATCCATTGTGAGGAATCGGTGTAACGTCTTTGATCATTGTTACATCGAGACCTGCTGTCTGTAAAGCTCTGATAGCAGCTTCACGACCCTGTCCCGGTCCCTTAACATATACTTCAACTGTCTTCATGCCGTGTTCGATTGCAGCCTTAGCAGCTGTCTCAGCAGCTGTCTGTGCAGCGAACGGTGTTGATTTTCTTGAGCCTCTGAAGCCCATTTCACCGGCACTTGCCCATGACACTGCGTTACCCTGCAAATCGGTGATGGTAACGATTGTGTTGTTGAAGGTGGATTGGATATGGGCCGCACCGCGGTCAATGTTCTTGCGTTCACGGCGACGGCGAATAGTGGTAGCTTTCTTTGCAACCTTAGCCATAATTGTATCCTCCTATTATTTCTTCTTATTTGCGATGGTCTTCTTGGGACCTTTACGAGTACGAGCGTTTGTCTTTGAACGCTGTCCTCTTACAGGAAGGCCCTTTCTGTGGCGAACGCCACGATAGCAACCAATTTCAATAAGTCTTTTGATATCGAATGCTGTTTCTCTTCTGAGGTCACCTTCAACCTTTACGTTGTGGTCAATGTATTCACGAAGCTTTGAAACTTCGTCTTCAGTGATGTCCTTAACTCTTGTGTCGGGGTTGATACCTGTTGCAGCAATGATATCGCTTGCAGTTTTACGACCAATACCGTAGATGTAAGTAAGAGCAATTTCAATTCTCTTGTCTCTCGGCAGGTCTACACCTGAAATACGAGCCATTTTTCAGTTGCACCTCCTAATAATTTGTCAATCAGCCTTGACGCTGCTTGTGTTTCGGATTTTCGCAGATAACCATAACCTTGCCTTTACGCTTGATTACCTTGCATTTTTCACATATTTTCTTTACAGAAGGTCTGACTTTCATTGTGATTGCCTCCTTTAAATAAAGCGTTAAAAAATTACTTTGATCTCCATGTTATACGTCCTTTAGACAGGTCATACGGAGACATTTCTACTGTGACCTTATCACCGGGAAGGATTCGAATGTAGTTCATTCTCAGCTTTCCCGAGATGTGAGCTAAAATTTTATGACCGTTTGCGAGTTCAACCTGGAAAGTTGCATTGGGAAGTGCCTCAACAACTGTTCCTTCGATTTCAATCATATCCTGTTTTGACATAATCTTTTTACCCTCCTGGGTTCGCTATTTTGTTAAGTGTTTTTCTCAGCTTTCGATCTGTGTTCACTGTTTCTGTGTCAACTGTGAATTCCGTAAGCTCGATATGCCTTAAGTTTTTAATTTTCGGCTTGCTGAGCCTGCGTTCTTTTCCGTCACACAGGAGAACACGTTTTTCATCAAAGCCCGCTATCATAAGAAGGTTACCTTTATCGTGACCTCTTATTGATTTTACAATCTGTCCTGTTTTAAGCTCCATGGCTTTCACCTTACGGTCTTGTCAGAATGACGGGACCGTCCTTTGTGATTGCAACCGTATGCTCAAAGTGTGCCGACAGTTTGCTGTCCTGCGTTTTCACCGTCCAGCCGTCGGGAAGGACTTTGATTTTTGCGGTACCTTGGTTTATCATCGGCTCAATAGCGATTGTCATGCCCGGTAACAGGCGAACGCCTCGGCCGGCTGTGCCGTAGTTCGGCACACTGGGGTCCTCGTGTAATTCCTTGCCTATTCCGTGTCCTGTGTACTCACGCACTACGGAATAGCCTCTGCTTTCGCAGTAGGTCTGTACGGCTGATGCAACATCACCGATTTTGCCGCCGGGAACAGCCATTTTGATTGCCTCATAAAGGCTCTCTCTGGTTGTGTCCATCAGCCGCTTTGCCTCTTCGGAGATTTCTCCGCAGGCAAAAGTGGCAGCATTGTCGCCGTTGTATCCGCCGATTTTCGCACCTAAGTCAATTGAAACGATGTCGCCTGACTTAAGAATACGCTTCTTGCTTGGAATTCCGTGAATAACCTCATCGTTTATGGAAATGCACGCAGTAGCCGGGAAACCGTACAGATTAAGGAAGTTGGGTTCGGCACCCTGACTCTTTATATAATCGTATGCAATTTTGTCGATCTCCCAGGTTGAAATACCCGGTCTGACCGCTTCTCCGGCCACCTGAAGTGCTCCTGCCGAAATTCTGCAGGCCTCTCTCATGAGCGCCAGCTCACGGCTGGTTTTGAGCACTATCATGCTTATTCCTCCAATGCTTTCAGAACAAGTGCGGAAGTGTCAGCCACTTCTTCCTGTCCTTCAACAATGAAAAGTTTGTTCTTCTTTGCGTAGAAATCCTTGAGAGGTTCGGTCTGATCATGATAAACATTGAGTCTTTCCTTAACCGTATCAGGATGGTCATCTGCTCTGAGAACAAGCTGTTCACCACAAGAATCGCAAGTGTTCTCTTTCTGAGGCTTCTTGTATTCTGTGTGGTATGAGTTGCCGCAAGAGTGGCAAACTCTTCTTCCTGACATTCTCGTAACGATTTTTTCGTCGGGAACTTCAATATCGATTACCTTATCGATTTCGATTCCCATTTCGTCAAGAGCTTCTGCCTGAGGAATTGTTCTGGGGAAGCCGTCAAGGATGAAGCCGTTTTTGCAGTCATCCTCACTGAGGCGTTCCTTTATGATTCCGATAACTACGTCATCGGGAACGAGCTGTCCGTTGTCGATAAATGCCTTTGCCTTAAGTCCCATCTCCGTCTGAGCCTTGAGAGCTGCACGGATGATGTTACCTGTGGAAATTGCAGGGATTGAAAGGCGGTCGCAGATGAATTCTGCCTGTGTGCCTTTGCCTGCGCCGGGAGCACCTAAAAGAATTAACTTCATGGTAATAATCTCCTTTACTGAAATTTATCAATCAAGGAAGCCCTTGTAGTGTCTCATCATCATCTGGCTCTCAAGCTGCTTAACTGTTTCAAGTGCAACACCTACTACGATGATAAGTGATGTACCGCCAAGTGAAAGCATAAGGGGTGAGCCGATGAGGTTTGTGAAGAGAGTAATCATATTGGGGAAGAGAGCTACAACTGAAAGAAGAAGAGCACCGAGGAGAGTAATTCTGCTGAGAATCTTCTTGATGTAATCAGCTGTGGGCTTGCCCGGACGAAGACCGGGAACCATACCGCTGTTCTTTCTGATGTTGTTAGCCATCTCAACAGGATTGTACTGAATGCTTGCATAAAAGTATGCAAAGAAGAGAATCAGTACAAAGTACATTACTGAGTAGAACCAGTGAGTTGTTGTGAACACACCGAAGAACTTTTCCCAGAATGTGCCTGTAATCTTATCTTCGCTGAGGAACATCTGAACCGTGGGAGGTACAGAGAGGATTGATGAAGCGAAGATAACGGGAAGAACACCTGACATATTAACCTTGATGGGAATATGTGTGCTCTGGCCGCCGTACATTTTACGTCCTACAACTCTCTTAGCGTACTGAACAGGGATTCTTCTTTCTGCGTTGTCCATCCATACGATGAAAGCGATCATTGCAAGAAGAATGATTGCTACGATGGGAACAAGTGCATAGTAAGCGCCGCCCTGAATGAGGTGTGCATAGAGTGTGTAAACGATTGTGGGAATTCTTGAAACAATACCTGCGAAAAGGATGATTGAAATACCGTTGCCGATACCCTTATCGTTAACCTGTTCGCCGAGCCACATTACAAATGCTGAACCTGCTGTGAGGCAAAGGATAACTGCAAGACCCTGAAGCACTGCTGCGAAGCCTGTGAACTGGTCGCCGTTTGCATCTGTTACGATGTAGTTCTGAGCTCTGAGGTAGATGAAGTATGCTGTTGACTGTAAAAGTGCAAGAGCAATTGTTGTGTAACGTGTGATTGTTGCAATCTTCTTTCTGCCTTCTTCGCCTTCCTTTGAGAGTTTCTCAAGGTAGGGAATTGCAACAGTAAGAAGCTGAATGATAATTGAACTGTTAATGTACGGTGTGATTGACAGTGCGAAAATCGTACCGTAGGTGAAAGCATCACCTGTCATCATTGCCAGGTAGTTCATGAATGTTTCACCGTTGGGGTCAACGATACCGTCTCCGGTAATGTTTGTGAAAGGTACCGGAATAGCAGCACCGATTCTGAAAATCAATACTATAAGTGCAGTGAAGAGCATCTTCTTACGAAGATCCGCAACCTTCCAAGCATTTATGAAAGTACTAATCATATCAGATCACCTCGGTCTTTCCGCCTGCTGCTTCAATCTTCTGCTTTGCAGATTCGCTGAAAGCGTTAGCCTGAACTGTGAGAGCCTTGCTAAGCTCACCGTGACCGAGAACTTTTACACCGTCAAGAACCTTTTTAACAAGACCCTTTTCGATGAGTGAATCAATTGTTACTGTTTCGCCAGCTTCGTAAGCCTTATCAAGAGCTGCTACATTTACGATTGCCATTTCTGTACCGAAAATGTTGTTGAAGCCTCTCTTGGGAAGTCTTCTCTGAAGGGGCATCTGACCGCCTTCAAAACCGGCGCGCATGCCTCTGCCGGCACGTGCCTTCTGACCCTTATGACCCTTACCGGCTGTTTTACCCTGACCTGATGCAGGACCACGACCGATACGCTTACGAGCCTTTGTTGAGCCAGCTGCGGGTGAAAGTTCGTGCAATTTCATATTCGCACCTCCTCTATTATGCTTCAGTGGTCTCGATAAGGTGAGAAATCTTCTTTACCTTACCCTGAGTCTGAGGATTGTTCGGCTGAACTGATACATCCCCGATTTTCTTAAGACCAAGTGAGTTGGCGGTAGCAATCTGAGCCTTGTTTGAACCGATAAGGCTTTTTACGAGCTTTACCTTAATATCTGCCATCTTGTACGCCCTCCTTAACCTAAGATTTCTTTTGCGCTCTTTCCGCGAACTTCTGCAACTTCTTCAACGTTGCGAAGCTTTGAAAGACCGTCGATTGTAGCTCTTACTACGTTACAAGGATTATTTGAACGGAGAGCCTTTGTACGGATATCCTTAATGCCTACTGTTTCAACAACAGCACGAACCGGGCCGCCGGCGATAACACCGGTACCGGGAGCAGCGGGCTTAAGGAGAACTACGCCTGCGCCGAACTTACCGATAATTTCGTGGGGAATTGTTGTTCCCTTAAGTGAAACCTTCATAAGATTCTTCTTAGCGTCTTCAATACCCTTACGGATAGCGTCGGGAACTTCGCCTGACTTACCAAGACCGAATCCGATGATGCCGTTACCGTCACCAACAACTACGAGAGCTGAGAACTTGAAAATTCTACCACCCTTAACTGTCTTTGATACACGGTTAATGGCTACAACACGTTCGGTAAGTTCATAAGCTGATGCGTCAATTTTTAACATAATTAATTTCCTCCTTGCTTAGAACTTCAGGCCGCCGGCACGAGCGCCTTCTGCGAGCTCCTGTACACGACCGTGATAAATGTAACCGCTTCTGTC
Source organism: Acutalibacteraceae bacterium (assembly GCA_045121655.1). Classification (GTDB taxonomy): domain Bacteria; phylum Bacillota; class Clostridia; order Oscillospirales; family Acutalibacteraceae; genus UBA6857. The sequence continues at coordinate 42,108 of JBGVGM010000044.1, forward strand.
GAATACGCATTCTTCAATGCCCTTTTCGATAGCGCGTTTTGCTAATGTTTCGCCCACCTTGTGAGCTGCTTCTTTGTTACCGCCGTACTCAGTGAAATCCTTCTCTACTGATGATGCTGACGCAAGGGTAACACCGTTTACGTCGTCGATTAACTGAGCGTAGATGTGGCTGAGTGAACGGTAAACATTCAGACGAGGACAAGCTGCGGTACCGCTGATCTTAGCACGTACTCTCTTTTGTCTCTTCTTTCTTGCTTTATTGCTATCTTGCTTAGAAACCATTTAAATGTCACTCCTTTACCAATCTTATTTACCCTTACCGGCTTTACCTTCTTTGCGGCGTACATATTCGTCAACGTACTTGATACCCTTGCCCTTGTAAGGTTCGGGAAGTCTCTTTTCACGAACTTCTGCTGCAAACTGGCCAACCATTTCCTTATCAGCACCGCTTACAACTATCTTGTTGGGAGCGGGAACTTCAACAGTGATGCCATCGGGCTGAGGCATAACAACGTCGTGTGAGTAACCGATCTTCATAACGAGATCCTTACCCTTCATTTCAGCACGATAACCGATACCGTTGATTTCAAGCTCTTTCTTGTAGCCGTTAGCTACGCCTTCAATCATGTTTGCGATAAGTGTACGAGTAAGACCATGAAGTGATCTGTTTTCTTTAAGATCGTTAGGACGTGTAACTGTAATTACGTTACCTTCCATAGCGATTGTCATGTTGCTGTGCATAGTCTTGGTAAGTGTGCCCTTGGGACCCTTAACTGTAACTGTGCTGCCGTCAACTTTGACTTCAACTCCTGCGGGAATTGTAATGGGAGCTCTACCTATTCTTGACATATCAGCACCTCCTTACCAGATGAACGCAAGAACTTCACCGCCGACATTTGCCTTGCGTGCGTCCTTGTCAGTCATGATACCCTTGGGTGTTGAAAGGATTGCGATACCGAGACCCTTCATTACCTTAGGCATATCTTCACAGTTTGTGTAAATTCTTAAGCCGGGCTTTGAAACTCTTCTGAGACCGGTGATAACCTGAGTCTTACCGGGGCCGTACTTAAGCTGTACTTCCATGATACCCTGCTTACCGTCTTCTTCAACGGTGAAGCCTTTGATGTATCCTTCATCAACAAGAATCTGAGCAATTGCCTTCTTCATGTTGGATGCAGGAATCTTTACTGAGTCGTGTTTTGCTGCGTTTGCGTTACGAATTCTCGTGAGCATATCAGCTATTGCGTCTGTTACTTGCATTATTCCTTTACCTCCTTAAAATTTGCAATTGCTTACCAGCTTGCTTTCTTTACGCCGGGAATCTGTCCTGCGTGAGCCAGCTCTCTGAAGCAGATACGGCATACTCCGTATTTACGGAGATAAGCGTGGGGTCTGCCGCAGATTTTGCATCTGTTGTATGCTCTTGTTGAGTACTTAGCAGCTCTCTGCTGCTTAACTTTCATAGCGGTTTTAGCCATTTTAACTTACCTCCTCAATTATTTCTCGAAGGGAGCGCCCATAAGTGAAAGGAGCTCTCTTGCTTCTTCGTCTGTGTTGGCTGTGGTTACGAAGCAGATGTCCATACCACGAACCTTGTCGATCTTATCGTAGTCGATTTCAGGGAAAATAAGCTGTTCCTTGATACCAACTGAGTAGTTACCTCTGCCGTCGAAAGCGTTGGGGTTGATACCTCTGAAGTCACGAACTCTGGGGAGAGCGAGATTGAAGAATCTGTCTACAAATTCGTACATCTTTTCGCCTCTGAGTGTAACCTTAGCACCGATTACCATGCCTTCACGGAGTTTGAAGTTAGCTACTGACTTCTTTGCCTTGCAAAGAACGGGCTGCTGACCTGTAATCTGTCTGAGATCTGAAACTACAGCGTCAAGAACCTTTGAGTTAGCGATTGCTTCGCCGCAAGCTACGTTGACAACAACCTTGTCAAGCTTAGGGATTTGCATAACGCTCTTGTAGCCAAACTTCTTCATCATCTGAGGTGCAACCTCATTGACATAGAGTTCTTTTAATCTTGCCATTGTCATGTTCCTCCCTTATTATTCAAACTTAGCGCCGCAGTCGCTCTTCTTGCAAACGCGCATCTTCTTGCCGTTTTCAATTACGTGACCAACTCTTGTGGGTCTGCCGCACTTGGGGCAAAGGAGCTGAACCTTACTAGCGTAAAGAGCTGCTTCTGCCTCGATGATGCCGCCTGCTTCACCCATCTTACGGGGCTTAACGTGCTTTTTAACAACGTTAACTTTTTCTACGATAACTTTGCCTTCTGAGGGGCTAACCTGCATTACTTTACCTCTGGCACCACGATCTTTACCGTTGATAACTACGACCTGGTCGCCTGTTTTAACATGAACTTTACTCATCGTGACACCTCCTTAAAGTACTTCGGGAGCGAGTGAGAGAATCTTCATATAGTCCTTATCACGAAGCTCTCTTGCTACCGGTCCAAAGATACGAGTACCCTTGGGGTTTTTATCTTCTTTAATGATTACGGCTGCATTTTCGTCGAAACGAATGTATGTTCCGTCATCACGGCGAACGCCTGTTGCAGTACGTACAACTACTGCCTTAACAACGTCGCCCTTCTTAACAACTCCGCCAGGTGCTGCTTTCTTAACTGAAGCAACAATGACGTCGCCGATGTTAGCATATCTTCTACCTGTGCCGCCGAGAACACGAATGCACATGATTTCTTTTGCACCTGTGTTGTCAGCAACCTTAAGATAAGTCTGCTGCTGGATCATTGTGTTTGGCCTCCTTTAGCTGCACCAATTATTTGGCTTTTTCAATAATTTCTACAACGCGCCATCTCTTATCCTTTGAAAGAGGGCGTGTTTCCATAACGAGAACACGGTCACCGATGCCACACTCGTTGTTTTCGTCGTGTGCCTTAACCTTTACTGTATGGTTAACGATCTTCTTATAAAGAGGATGTCTTACCTTGTCCTTGATTGTAACGACTACAGTCTTGTCCATCTTATCGCTTGATACGATGCCTACCTGAGTCTTTCTGAGATTTCTTTCGCTCATTATTCAGTCCTCCTTCTTAAGAATTTGAGCCGTAAAGCTCGATATCACGCTGAACTGTCTTGATTCTTGCGATATCCTTCTTAACAGCACTGATTCTCATGGGGTTATCAAGCTGATTAACAGCCTGCTGGAAGCGAAGATTGAAAAGCTCTTTCTTAAGTTCAGCGAGCTTTGCATCCATCTCTGCGGCGGACAGTTTTCTGATTTCATTTGCTTTCATTACTGTACACCTTCCTTTTCCTGTTCTGCTTTAGTTACGAACTTGCACTTGATGGGAAGCTTGTTAGCTGCAAGACGCATAGCCTCACGAGCAACTTCTTCATCAACGCCCTTAATTTCGAACATAACTCTGCCCGGCTTAACAACAGCTACCCAATATTCGGGTGAACCTTTACCTGAACCCATTCGGGTTTCAGCAGGCTTCTGTGTGATAGGCTTGTCGGGGAAAATCTTAATCCATACCTGACCGCCACGCTTGATGTAACGGGTCATAGCGATACGGGCTGCTTCAATCTGTCTTGAAGTGATCCATGAAGGTTCGAGAGCTACAAGACCGAAATCACCGTAAGTTACTTTGTTGCCCTTATGAGCTGCGCCCTTAAGACGGCCACGCTGAACCTTACGTCTTTTTACACGCTTAGGTAATAACATTATTTAGCTCCTCCTTCTCTGTTTTCCTTGCGGGGTCTGCGACGAGCGGGTCTTTCACGCTTCTCGTTGTTTGAAACCTGAAGAACTTCGCCTGTGTAGATCCATACCTTTACGCCGATACGGCCGTAAGTTGTTTTTGCTTCTGCGAAACCGTAGTCAATGTCAGCACGGATTGTCTGAAGAGGAATTGTACCCTCTTTGTATGTTTCGCTTCTTGCGATTTCAGCGCCGCCTACACGACCTGAAACCTGACACTTGATACCCTTAGCACCGAGCTTCATTGCGCGGCCGATAGCCTGCTTGAGAGCACGACGGAAAGAAATTCTTCTTTCGAGCTGTGATGCAATGCTTTCAGCAACGAGCTGAGCGTTTACATCGGGGTTCTTGATTTCGATAATGTTGAGAGAAACTTCCTTGCCGATCTTCTTTTCAAGAGTAGCCTTGAGCTTCTCGATTTCTGCGCCGCCGCGGCCGATAACCATACCGGGCTTTGCAACGTGAATGTTGATACGAACGCGCTTAGCTGTTCTTTCAATCTCTACCTTGGGAACTCCGGCGGGAGCAAGAGTTTCGAGGAGATATTCACGAAGTTCGTAGTCTTCTACAAGGGTGTCACCGAAGTCTGCCTTCTTAGCATACCAACGGGATTCCCAGTCTTTGATTACACCGATTCTCAGACCGGTGGGATTAATTTTCTGGCCCATGATTTAACCTCCTCCTTACTTATTCCATTTCCTTGAGTACAAGGGTAATGTGAGATGTCTTTTTGTTGATGCGGAATGCTCTGCCCTGTGCTCTGGGTCTGATTCTCTTGAGAGTGGGACCCTGGCCAACGTAGCACTCTGCTACATAGAGCTTTGACATATCCATATCTTTGTTTTCTGCATTAGCCATAGCTGACTTTAAAAGCTTAGCTACAACCTCACACGCAGCCTTAGGCGTGTATTTGAGAATTGCTGCTGCTTTTTCTGCAGGCTGATTTCTGATAAGGTCAAGAACGATCTTTACCTTACGGGGCGCAATGCGCACAAAAGTAACTTTTGCTGTTGCTTCCACTTTAATACACTCCTTTCGACTTATTTACCGTTGTTTGAGGTTTTTGATCCGGCGTGACCTCTGAAGGTACGTGTCGGAGCAAATTCGCCGAGCTTGTGACCGATCATATCTTCTGTTACATAAACAGGAACGTGCTTACGTCCGTCATGTACTGCGAATGTGTGGCCAACGAATTCGGGGAAGATTGTGGAGCTGCGGCTCCATGTCTTAAGAACGATTTTCTCGCCCTTTTCATTCTTTTTAACGACTCTATCGTAAAGCTTAGCGTCTACGTAGAATCCTTTTTTAGTGCTTCTGCTCATTATTCTTAGCTCCTTTCCCGTTATTTGTCGTTACGACGCTTAACAATAAGCTTGTCTGAACGATTCTTCTTAGCACGAGTCTTGTAGCCGAGAGCAGGCTTGCCCCAAGGTGTAACAGGGCCGGGACGACCGATAGGTGATTTACCTTCACCACCACCGTGAGGATGGTCGCAGGGGTTCATTACTGAACCACGAACTGTAGGTCTGATACCCATATGACGGGTACGGCCAGCCTTACCGATCTTCACGTTTTCGTGATCTTCATTGCCTACAACGCCTACTGTTGCCATGCATGCTTCGGGAACTTTACGAAGTTCGCCTGAGGGAAGTCTGAGAAGAGCGTAGCCGCCTTCCTTAGCCATAAGCTGAGCTGAGTTACCAGCTGCTCTTGCAAGCTGACCGCCTCTGCCGGGATAAAGTTCTACGTTGTGTACAACTGTACCGGTGGGGATGTCTGTGAGTGCAAGTGCGTTACCAACTTTGATATCTGCTGAAGGACCTGCTTCAACGATATCGCCAACCTTAAGGCCCTGGGGAGCGATGATGTATCTCTTCTCGCCATCTTCGTACTGAAGAAGAGCGATGTGAGCTGATCTGTTGGGATCGTACTCAAGTGTGGCAACTGTTGCCTTTACATCGAACTTATCTCTCTTGAAGTCGATAATACGATACTTTCTTCTGTTTCCGCCGCCTCTGTGACGAACGGTGATACGACCGTAGCTGTTACGACCGCTTTTCTTGTTGAGAGGAGCAAGAAGGCTTCTCTCGGGACCGCACTTTGAAAGAGCGGAATAGTCTGTAACTGACATATTACGTGTGCCGTTTGTTACAGGCTTAAATACACGAATTGACATTTTGTTCACACTCCTAACTGGTTTAGCGGAGGACTGTCAGAACCTCCATACATTGCCATCGGATTTGAATGGTTTTAATTTGTTTTTTTACTATATATAATAGTATGGGCTTTTTAACCGTTTTCCGCCTCAGCGGTCAAGGATTAAAGTAAGCCGTCGAAGAAGTCGATTGTGTCGCTGTCTTCTGTGAGAGTTACGATAGCTTTCTTCCATGAAGCTGTGTAACCTTCGTAGCGGCCGTATCTTCTGAGGTGGCCCTTGCAGTTCATTGTGTTAACCTTCTGAACCTTAACGCCGAATACCTCTTCAACTGCCTTAGCAATTTCTGCCTTGTTAGCGTCCTTAGCAACCTTGAATGTGTACTTCTTGAACGCTGTACCCATCATTGATTCTTCTGTGATGACGGGCTTGAGGATGATGTCATGTGATAACTTTGCCATTATGCATATACCTCCTCGATTTTAGCAACTGCGTCCTTGAGAACAACGATGCTGTTGCAGTTAAGGATATCATATACGTTGAGAGTGCTTACGAGTGTTGTCTTAACACCGGCGATGTTTCTTGCACTTCTGTAGATGATGTCGTTCTTTTCGGGAAGAACGATAAGTGTCTTCTTGCCTGTTTCGAGGTTTGAAAGAACCTTAACGATTTCCTTTGTCTTGATTGCTTCAAGTGAGAGTGAATCGAGAACGATCATCTCGTTTGCAGCAACCTTTGAAGAAAGAGCAGACTTCATAGCGAGTCTTCTTACCTTCTTGTTTACTGAGAAGCCGTATGAACGGGGCTTGGGACCGTGAGCGATACCGCCGTGGTACCACTGGGGAGCTCTTGTTGAGCCCTGTCTTGCACGACCTGTGCCCTTCTGTCTCCAGGGCTTCTTGCCGCCGCCGCTTACTTCTGAGCGTGTCAGGGTTGACTGTGTGCCCTGACGCTGATTTGCAAGATAGTTTACAACCACGAGATGCATAGCTGATGTGTTGGGTTCGATACCGAAGATACCGTCAGCGAGCATAAGGTCTGAAACTTTCTTTCCGTTTACGTCGAATACTGATACGTTAGGCATTTTGTCCGGCTCCTTTCTTAAGCTTTCTTAACACTGTTTACTACCATTACGATGCCCTTCTTGGGACCGGGGATTGCGCCCTTGATAGCGATGAGGTTGTTTTCTGCATCAACCTTAACAACGTCCAAATTCTGAATTGTAACTCTTTCTGCACCGAGGTGACCTGCGAGTTTCTTTCCCTTGAATACTCTTGAGGGATCGGAGCAAGCACCGAGTGAACCGGCATGTCTTGCAACAGGACCTGTACCGTGAGTTTCCTTAAGTCTTGAGAAGTTCCATCTCTTGATAGCACCTGCTGTGCCCTTACCCTTGGTTGTGCCGACTACGTCTACCTTTTCGCCTGCTGCAAAGATGTCAGCCTTGATGATGTCGCCTACGTTAAGAGCGCTGTCGTCTTCGAGTCTGAATTCCTTGAGAATCTTCTTCGGAGCAACGTTTGCCTTGTCGAAGTGACCTTTCATAGGCTTGTTTGTTCTTGTAACCTTCATGTCGTCGAAGCCAAGCTGAACAGCGTTGTAGCCGTCGTTTTCGGTTGTCTTCTTCTGTGTTACTGTGCAAGGACCGAGTTCTACGACTGTTACGGGGATTACGTTACCCTTTTCGTCGAAGATCTGTGTCATGCCGACTTTTCTGCCGATAAGACCTTTTTTCATTTGTTTTTACCTCCTAATGGTTATTGGTTGCCCCTGCGGCAACTTGACCTGGTGTTCCGTCTGTTTGAATCGGGTATAGAAATCAGTTTTTATCTCTTGATTTCGATTTCAACGCTTGCCGGAATTTCGAGATTTGTCAGAGCCTCTACGGTCTTGGGTGTAGGTCTGATAATGTCGATGAGTCTCTTGTGAGTTCTCTGTTCAAACTGCTCACGGCTGTCCTTATACTTATGAACAGCGCGAAGGATTGTAACAACTTCCTTTTCTGTGGGAAGAGGAATGGGACCTGAAACAGTAGCATTTGTACGCTTAGCTGCCTCAACGATCATTTCCGCTGCCTTGTCAACAAGGTTGTGGTCATAACCCTTAAGTCTGATACGGATCTTTTCCTTTACTGCCATTTTGTTTGCCTCCTAATAAGAATTAGTAGGGCGGTTGCTTTTTTAAATACCTTTCCGGGTGTTTGCGAACGGTTTCTTAAAAAAACCGGAAACGCAATATTCCCGGTCACAGCTTAAAAAAGCACAGTTCACCCCTCATGACTGTTTAAGTCCTTGACGGCTCAGGAGCATACTTCTCCCGTACACCGACTGACACTTAACGCAAGAAACAGTCGAGAAAGTGATATAGATCGCCCGGTTTTAAATCGGACATACTCCGCGGAAATTTCCTGCCTCAGAGGACAGCCACCTCCCGCATCATCGCATATCGTTTAGGTTGTGTGAAGACAGAGTTATACCCAAACCCATTTCACACGCTCGATTATGATACCATACTCTTTTGTAAAAGTCAACAATTTTTTGCAAAAAAAGTTGTTCAAAACGCAGATTTTTATTTTGTTCACAAAACGCCTCTAAATGTAGTATTTATAAGGGTTTGCGGCACGAAATATTGATTTTTCAATGTGGCAGAAATATGCACAAAAAAGGGTGCGAACACGAGGAAAGGTGGAAAAATGCAAAATGCATAATGCAAAATGCAAAATTGCTGACGAAACGACAGAAAAAATCGTAGAGACCGGCGTCCCTACACATAAAAAGAAGCCACCGAAGTGACTTCTTTTAAGGTGTGATATATAAGAATTAGTAGTGAGCTACACCGCAAGCGCAGGTTTTGTTTGTTCTGAAGAGTTTCTGGAAGAAGAGAATGATTTTGAAGAAGAAACCGGCTATACCGCCCTTGTGACAGTTGCAGGAGCAGTCGAAACTTCTGTCATAATCGCAATTACTGCACTTACTGCTTCCGTCTTCAAAGCTATGTCCCTTAGGTTTGACTATCTCTTGATATTCGTCACCGCAAGAGCAAACATAAGTCATAGCACCCTCAATCAAACAAGAAGGCTCCACAGACTCAACAAGAACATAAGAATGCTCATGTTCTTCAAAACCTAGAAAATGTATGTTTGCTCTTGTGAGGCTTTCATTATCACTACGAATGATTATTTGTTCCCACTCTTCTTCTGTTCCGTAATAATATACATCTTCTATTGCATCACAGCTTTCAAAAGCTAAATAATCAATAAAAACAACACTATGAGGAATAGTAACGCTCTTTAAACTAAAGCAACAATCGAACGCATAATAACTGATACTCGTTACGCCTTCCGGAATAATTATATCTTTTAAATTTGTACAGCAAAAGAATTGTGCAAATCCCATATCTGAATTTTTTGACATTTTTGCAGTTTCAATACCTGAAAATGCAAAAGCATAACTTTCAATACTTGTAACACTATCAGGAATCTCTATACTTTTCAAGCTAGTGCAATTTTCAAAAGCATATGCTCCAATAGTTTTCAAGGAATTTGGCAGTACCACCTCACAAAGGTAATGCGCCATAACAAAGGCTTCTTCTGAAATATGTTCAGTTGTTTCCGGTAAAGCATATTTCTCTGCCTTGTTTTCTGAAGGATATCGTATAAGTATTTTCTTTTCTTTGTCGAATAAAACTCCCGATTCATCACTAGAATAACACTTGTTTTCTTCGCTAACATTAAACGCTCTTATGCTTGGGCAATCAGCAAAACATTCATAACCTAACACTTCAACAGAACTTCCTATATGAATAGTTTGCAAGTTCGAACATTCATAAATTGCTCTATCGCCGACTTCGATAACTTTATCTGTAATATTGAATTCTGTTAATCCGGAACACCCCTCAAATGCACTTTGTCCAATTTCTTTAACATTATCACCTATATTTATATTTAATAACTTATCACAATCACAAAAAGCTCCAACTGCAATTCTCTCAACGGTATTGGGCATTGTGTACTCGTTCAAACCATTTGAGGCAGGAAAAGCCAACAACACTGTTTTATTTTTATTAAATAAAATTCCACCTTCACTCACATAATTTAGATTAGCATCATTTACAATAATTTTTTCCAATGAGTCACAATTAATAAACGCTGCTTCACTAATTGATAATACGCTATCAGGAATCTCTACTTGCGTTAAACTGAAACAGCAATCAAATGCATACATTCCTATTTTTTCTATTGTATTCGGTATACTTACAGATTTCACTTTAGTGAAATAAAGAAAAGCTTCATCTCCAATACTTTTCACTCCACTTTCAATTTTAATATTCGTTACATTTCTCCAATAAGAATACCATGGTGCCATATTTTCGTTAGAAGACGAATAATTTTCCATTTCACCTTCACCGCTAATAACAAGTTCACCATTATCGTAAACGGTCCACAGTATACTATTATCTTCGTCACCGCAACTTCCGCTGTCAATAATTGTGCCTTCTGCACTTGAAACAAATGAAATGTTGACAAAAAGCAATGTAACTAAAACTGTAAACCAACCGTATTTAATAATTTTTTTCATGTTATCATCTCCACTTTTCTTTTTTAACTTAATTATAGTTAAATTTTAACTAAATTATATTCCTATTAGTTGATTTTGTCAAGATCAATAGTTAATTTTGTTATAAAATACAATTATAATAAATTTGAAGGAGGAGTCCATTATGGATATTGGCATCAAAATAAGAAATATACGTGAAGATGCTGACCTGACACAAAAAGACATGGCCGCCCTCATCCCCATGAACCAATCCAACTACTCCAAAATTGAACGCAATGTACAAGACCCCAGTGTGTTCCAGCTCAAACGTATTGCAGAAATTCTGAGCATTGACCTCAATGAGCTTTTCGAACTGAAAGACAGTGCCAACGCATACTCCAAAGATTTGGTTTTCGCACGTAAAGTTAAAAAATTATACGAAGAAACATACACAAAATAAACCTGCCCGATTCAAATCAAAACGGACAGGTATTTTTTTCAGGTTAAACGAAAAACGACTGCCGAAGCAGCCGCTTTTCGTTTGAAGAGAGAATTAGAACATAATAATAGAGAAACGCATATTAATGAACGTATCTGTCTGATACACTTATAATATAAAACTTTTAGCCGCCTTTGTCAATAGATTTATCTAATTTTTTATAAAATTTCTTAATTTTTCTTAATTTTTACACTTTTAACACCTGCCCCTTTGCAATATACAAGCGTTTATGCTATGATTATCAAAACAAACCGAAAGCGTGATTATTATGAAAAACATAGTCTTAATAGGTATGCCCGGCGCCGGCAAAAGCACAATCGGCGTTCTTCTGGCAAAGGCGTTGCTTTACACCTTCTGCGACACCGATCTTGTAATCCAGAGCAAGTACGGTATGAGCCTTTCTCAGATAATAGAAAAAGAAGGCACCGACACCTTCCTTAAAATTGAAAACGATGTAATCGCTGCCTGCAATTTTGAATCCTCCGTAGTCGCCACCGGCGGCAGTGCGGTTTACGGCAACGAGGCTATGACAAAACTGAAAGAAAACGGTATTATAGTTTATCTCCATCTTCCCGTAAGCGAACTGCAGAAGCGTCTTTCAAACATCCGAACCCGTGGTGTTGCTATGAAAAAAGGCGAGACTATTGCTGAACTCTTCGATCAGCGCAAAGCCCTTTACGAAAAGTATGCAGACATAACCGTTGACTGTTTAGGGCTGACTGCTGAGGAGTGCGTTGAGGAGATAATCAGAAAGATTTGACTTTTCTTCTATAATTTCTGATTTATACCATTTGCCTTGTATTATTTTTCGTTATATTTTTTCGTTATATTTTTTCGTTGTACTATAAAAAAGGGTCTGCTACAAAAACAGACCCTTTTCTTCTTTTTCATTATGGGGCTTTGCCCCATACCCCACGAGCTTTTGTAAAAGCTCGCCAAAACTTTACTAGTTTTTATTTACTTGTTTCTATGTTCCTTATTTCAACATTTGCTTATACATTCTGATATACTCATTTGCACTCTTGCCCCAACTGAAATCACACTCAATCGCTCTCTTAACAAGCATATCCCAATGCTTCTTATCACCGTAAGCTGAAAGTGAACGTCTGATTGCGTCAAGCATATCGTGTGCGTTATAAGTCTTGAATGTAAAGCCGTTGCCTTCACCATCACCGCTATCTGTGATCGAGTCACGAAGACCGCCTGTTTCACGTACGATAGGCACTGTGCCGTAACGAAGAGCTATCATCTGTGAAAGACCGCAGGGCTCACTCTTTGAGGGCATAAGGAAAAGGTCAGCACCGGCATAGATTTTTCTTGAAAGAGAAGGCACGAAGCCGATTCTTACTCCAATCTTATCAGGATACTTGTCTGCCATTTCCTTGAAGAAGTTTTCATACTGCCAGTCGCCTGAGCCGAGAACAACAAACTGTACATCTGTTGTGTAAAGAAGCTCGTCAAGAATACCCTTGATAAGGTCAAGTCCCTTATGGGAAACAAGACGTGTTACAAGGCCGATTACAGGTACATCTTCTCTCTGAGGAAGGCCCATTGTTTTCTGAAGTGCTTTCTTGTTTGCAGCCTTACCCTTCTTTACATCTTTAACGCTGAAGTTCTTTTCGATACAAGAATCTGTTTCGGGGTTATAGTTATCAACGTCGATACCGTTGAGGATACCCTCAAGCTTCCACTGTCTCTGCTTGAGAATTGTATCAAGGCCGTGGCTGTACCAGGGGTCAAGAATTTCGTTTGCATAAGATGGTGAAACGGTTGTAACTTTATTGGCACATTCGATAGCGCCCTTCATAAAGTTTACATCGCCATCGTATTCAACGATCTGTGTATCCTCGGGGTTAATACCGATAACGTCGCTGATAAGCTCCTTACCGTAGGTACCCTGATACTGAATGTTATGAATTGTAAATACAGTCTTGATTCCCTGATACCAAGGATCCTTGCTGTAGAAGGTGGTATAGAAAACGGGAGTAAGAGCTGTCTGCCAGTCATTACAGTGAATAATATCAGGCTTGAAATCGATAACAGGGAGAATTTCAAGAATCGCTCTTGAGAAGAATGTAAATCTCTCTGCGTCATCATAATGACCGTAAATTGTATCTCTCTTGAAGTAGTACTGATTATCGATGAAGTAGTAAATTACGCCCTCATGCTTAGCCTGGAAAATTCCGCAGTACTGTCTTCTCCACGCAACAGGAACGGAGATGTTTGTGATAAAGGTCATTTTATCCTTAAGCTCCTGCTTTATGGTGTCATAAAGAGGCATAACCACACGGCAGCCGATAAGTCTTTTTCTCAGCGCCTGAGGAAGTGAACCGGCAACGTCGCCCAGTCCGCCGCTGGCCATAAAAGGCAGAGCTTCACTTGATGCATATAAAACTTTCATAGTCTGTTTTGTTTCCTTTCTGTGGGTAAGTTATTAAACTGTAATACCCTTTCCGATATAAAGAGGATAGGTTTCTGCACCGCTGAGTTCACGTGCAGGCTTAACAACAACATCTTTATCAACAATTGCGCAATTGATTTTTGCGTTTGTGCTGATATAGCTGTCCTGCATAATGATTGAGTTCTTTACAACTGCACCTTCGGCTACGTAAACGCCTCTTGCAAGAACACAGTTTTCAACTGTACCCTTGATGATACAGCCGTCAGCAATAAGTGAATCGCTTGTCTTTGAGCATACGCCGTAAATTGCAGGCATATCGTCACGAACCTTTGTATAAACAGGTCTGTCAGCCTTGAACAGATCTCTGAACTCGCCTGAAAGAAGCTGCATATTGATATCGTAGTAGCTCTGAAGTGAATCAATTGTCTTTGCGTACTCTTCAATCTTATAGCCTCTGATATAGAGATCCTGAGCATTCTTAGCGATAATATCTCTTTCAAAGCTTTCTGCACCTGAGCTGATTGCACCGTTGATAAGTCTTTCAAGAAGAACTCTGCTCATAATGATGATATTAAGTGAATAGTCGCAAGCTTCATCTGTCTTTGCGTCAACTGCAACGTTTGTGATTCTGTCGCCGTCAAAGCTGAAGCTCATTGTACCGAGAAGCTTGGGTGCGATACCTCTCTTATAAGCAATTGAAATATCAGCGCCTGATTCAACGTGGCTGTCAATAAAATCTGTGTAATCAAGGTTGCAAACCACGTTACAGTCAGCGAAAAGAACATAGTCCTTGCCTGATTTCGAAATGTAGTTCATCATACCCTTGAGAGCCTCAACTCTTCCCTTATAAACGCCGCCGTCACCTGTAAGGCTGAAAGGAGGAAGAAGAGTCATACCGTCTCTTTTTCTTGAAAGATCCCAGGGCTTACCTGAGCCAAGGTGGTCCATAAGTGACTGATAGTTAGCCTTTGTGCTTACGCCAACCTTACCGATTGAGCTGTTTACCATACCTGAAAGTACAAAGTCAATAAGTCTGTATCTTCCTGCGAAGGGTACTGAACCCATGGTACGCACACTTGTAAGCTCGCTTATGCAATCGTCATAAACATTTGAATATACAATTCCCAATACATCTGAAGCGTACATATTATTCAGCCTCCTTTACATCTGTGTCAATCATTTCTTTAGCTTTTACTGCGGCTTTCTTGCCGATTGTAACCTTTTCACCGATAACGGTTACGCCCCAATTATCAAGGTTATCGCAATTTTCAGGACTTTCGCCTACGCGAGCGCCTTCGTCGATAACTGCATTTTCAGCAACAATTGAGTATTCAACAACTGCGCCTGACTTGATTGTTGTGCCGGGCATAATAATTGAATATCTTACCTTTGCGCCCTCTTCAACTGTTACGTTTGAGAAAAGGATTGAGTAGTCAACGTCGCCGTCGATTACGCAGCCTTCACCGATCATTGAGTTTTCAACTGCAGCCTTCTTTGAAATGAAGTGAGGAGGTGCAACGGGGTTTCTTGAATAAATCTTCCAGCTGTCGTCTGAAAGGTCAAGGTCAACCTTGGGATTGAGAAGGTCGAGGTTTGCTTCCCAAAGACTGTCGATTGTACCAACGTCTTTCCAGTAGCCGTCGAACTTATAAGCGAACATCTTTTCGCCGTTTTCGTGCATTGCGGGAATAACGTCGTGACCGAAGTCGTTACCTGAATTGGGGTTAGCTTCGTCGTCAATAAGGTACTGACGGAGCTTGCTCCATGTAAAGATATAAACACCCATTGAAGCCTTGTTGCTCTTGGGATTCTTGGGCTTTTCTTCAAACTCTGAAATTGAGCCGTCGTCGTTTACGAACATAAGGCCGAAGCGTGATGCTTCCTCCCATGGTACTTCAAGCATTGCGATTGTGCAGGCTGCGCCCTTTTCCTTGTGGAATCTGAGCATCTTGTTGTAGTCCATCTTATAGATGTGGTCACCTGAAAGAACCGCAACATATTCGGGGTTGTATCTGTCAATAAAGTTGATATTCTGATAAATTGCGTTAGCTGTACCCTTATACCATTCTGTACCCTTGATCTGCTGATAGGGTGAAAGCACATGAACACCGCCGTAGCTTCTGTCAAGGTCCCAGGGCTGACCGTTTCCGATATAATCGTTCAGCTCGAGAGGCTGATACTGTGTAAGCACACCTACTGTTTCAATACCTGAGTTGATGCAGTTTGAAAGAGGGAAGTCGATAATACGATACTTTCCGCCGTAGGGTACTGCAGGTTTTGCGATGTTTTTTGTGAGTATACCGAGTCTGCTACCCTGACCGCCGGCAAGGAGCATTGCAAGGCACTCTGTTTTCTTAACCATAAAAATTCCTCCGTTTCTATTTTTGTAAATTATTTTTTCTCTTTGGTTTTTGCAGCTGTTTTCTTCTCCGGCTTTTCAGAGATTTTTTTAGCTGCTCTTTTTGCTTTGGGCTTGTGCTTAAGGTAAATGCATGAGAATCCGGGAATGTCAACGCTTATGCTGTTTTCGAAGCCGTGCATGGGAATCTTCTTTGAGGTTGCCTTGGTTTTTGTTCCCTTGCCGTCGCCGCCGAACTCTTCAGCATCTGTGTTGAGAATTACCTCATAGCTTCCCTCAGCAGGTACACCGAAGCAGTATTTTTCGCGCATAACCGGTGTAAAGTTACAGATTGCAACAACAGTTTCTCCCTTCTTATCCTTTCTTGCAAAAGCAATTACACTGTTATTATTATCGTCACTTACAAGCCACTGGAAGCCTTCCCAGCTGTAATCAATCTCCCAGAAGGCGGGAGTTTTTGCATAAAGATGATTAAGCTTCTTGACATAATCCTTAAGCTGTCTGTGCTTATCGTATCCGAGAAGAAGCCAGTCAAGACCGCTGTCGTACTTCCATTCAATAAACTGACCGAATTCCTGACCCATAAAGGTAAGCTTTTTACCCGGGTGAATCATCATATAAGCAAGGAATGAACGTATCCCCTTGAATTTATCGTCATACTCACCGGGCATTTTGCCGATAAGAGAGCATTTGCCGTGAACAACCTCATCGTGGGAAATCGGCAGAATGAAATTCTCAGAGAAAGCATAGAAGAACGAGAAGGTAAGAAGGTTGTGGTTAAACTTTCTTGAAAGTCCGTCCATCGAGAAATATCTCAGAGCATCATTCATCCAGCCCATATTCCACTTGAAGTTAAAGCCGAGGCCCCCGATATCTGTAGGCTTTGAAACAAGGGGCCACGCTGTGCTTTCTTCGGCAATCATAAGCACGCCGGGGAAGTCTCTGAAAATTCCGCTGTTGAGCTTTCTCAAGAATTCAACCGCTTCAAGGTTTTCGTTTCCGCCATCCTTGTTTGCCATCCAGTGACCGTCTTCTCTGCCATAATCAAGATAGAGCATTGAAGCAACCGCGTCAACACGAAGACCGTCTATGTGATACTTATCAAGCCAGAAGGCAGCCGAGCTTGTAAGGAAGGATATAACCTCGTTTCTTCCGAAGTCGAATACCTTTGTACCCCACTGAAGATGCTCACCCTTCTTGGGATTTTCATATTCGTAGCAGGCTTCGCCGTCAAACATAGAAAGTCCGTGCTCGTCCTTGGGAAAGTGAGCAGGCACCCAGTCGAGAATTACCGAAATTCCGCTCTGGTGGCACTTGTCAACAAAGTACATAAAATCGTGGGGTGTGCCGTATCTTGAGGTCGCTGCAAAATATCCCGTTACCTGATAGCCCCAGGAGCCGTCAAAGGGATATTCACTCATAGGCATAAGCTCAAGGTGAGTATATCCCATATCCTTAACATAGGGCACAAGCTCATCGGCAAGCTCTCTGTAGGAATAAGTGTTGCCGTCGTCGTGGATTTTCCAGGAGCCTGCGTGAACCTCGTAGATGTTCATGGGAGACTCGTAAACGTTAGTAGTTTTCTTTTTATCCTGCCACTTTGTGTCGCCCCACTTATAGCCGTTAAGCTCATAATACTTTGAAGCTGTGTCAGGTCTTGTTTCGGCGTGAAAAGCATAAGGGTCGCACTTGGCAGTTTTCTTGCCCGAAGCGGCTGTTACGAGAATCTTGTAATTATCGTAAACCTTAACGCCGCTGATGTAAGCTTCCCACATTCCCGCATCGTTGATTTTCTGAAGGGGATCTGCGTTTTCATTCCAACCGTTGAAATCACCGATTATGCTGACTGCTGCAGCGTGAGGAGCCCACACTCTGACAGAGAAAAGGTCCTTTTCGCCTTCCACTCTGTGGACACCCATATATTCGTACGCTCTCATATTATTGCCCTGATGGTACAGATAAAGAGCTAAATCGTCGCCTCTCTTTTTAGTCATTTCAACACTCCTTTTTTTATGATGGTAAGCCCACTGCCCCCATCATTACATTTATTCATATATCATAATAGCACTCCTTGAAATAAAATTCAATAGTTTTTGGCATTTTGTTACAAGGTGATTAAAAACTATTCATATATTTTAGTTACTTTGTTAGAAGAATTCTGTCAAATTATAAGATTTCATCCATTTTATATTGCAGCTTTTATACCTGAAGCCTGCGTAAACAGCTTTGTCTTTGTAAAAAGGCCGGAAATTCTGTAAAAACATGCCATTTTGTGATATAATACATTTATCAACAAAAGCTAAGCTCCCTCTTTCTTAAAAGAACGGGCGCCGACAAAATCAAAGCAAGAAATCCCCGAAGATTTCTTGCTTTGATTTTATTCTGTCAAAGACAGAATCGCCGAAAGAAAATCTTCACCCCGTCTGAAAGGCGAAGATTTTCTTTCGGCTGTCGGCGCCCGGCTTACCGGTTATCGCCATTTAACTTTAACCAAAACTCCGACAGATAGCGGATGTATCTGTCGGAGTTCAAAATTTTATTTACCGAACATCGCAAGAAGAAAGCCGGCAGCAACTGCTGAACCGATTACACCTGCAACATTGGGACCCATTGCGTGCATCAGAAGGAAGTTCTTGGGATTGTACTTCCTACCTTCTGCCTGTGAAACTCTTGCTGCCATGGGAACAGCTGAAACGCCTGCTGAACCGATGAGAGGATTAACCTTACCGCCCGTTACAAGGTAAAGAAGCTTACCGAGCAGAAGTCCACCCACAGTTGAGAAACAGAACGCAAGAAGTCCGAGAACAACAATCATAAGTGTCTGAGGTGCAAGGAAGGTCTTTCCGT
Source organism: Acutalibacteraceae bacterium (assembly GCA_045121655.1). GTDB lineage: Bacteria > Bacillota > Clostridia > Oscillospirales > Acutalibacteraceae > UBA6857. The sequence goes on from JBGVGM010000044.1 coordinate 60,636, forward strand.
TTGCTGTTGCACCAACTGTAAGGCCAAGCATAATTGTAACAATGTTCATCAGCGCATTCTGAGCCGTGTCACTGAGTCTGTCAACAACACCGCATTCCTTGAAGAGATTACCCAGCATAAGCATACCGAGAAGCGGTGCTACTGAGGGAAGAATAAAGGCACAGATTATGAGAACAACAACAGGGAAGATTATTTTTTCTGTCTTGCTTACTTTTCTCAGCTGCTTCATTTCAACCTTGCGTTCCTTCTCTGTTGTGAGAAGCTTCATTATAGGGGGCTGAATGAAGGGAATAAGAGCCATATATGAGTAAGCGGCAACTGCGATAGGTCCGAGAAGGTGAGCAGCAAGCTTTCCTGCGAGGAAAATCGCTGTAGGACCGTCTGCGCCACCGATAATTGCAATTGAAGCCGCTTCCTCGGGTGTAAAGCCCATAAGAATAGCAATTACAAATGCAACATAAATGCCAAGCTGAGCTGCTGCGCCGAGAAGAAGTGAAACCGGGTTTGAAAGAAGAGGTCCGAAGTCAGTCATACAACCGATGCCGAGGAAAATAAGGCAAGGGAAAATACTGCTCTTAACACCTGCATAAATCAGTCTCAGAACGCCCGAATCGTACCAGTGTGCACCTTCAATAATATTTGATGTATCCATAATTCCCGTGGGGTCATCCATAAGTCCTGCACCGGGAAGATTCGCAAGGAGTATACCGAATGCGATAGGTACAAGAAGAAGCGGTTCACATTTCTTTGCAATTGCAAAGTAGAGAAGAATACATGATACAAGTATCATTACAAGGTTTTGCCAAAGGAATGATCCGTCTGCAAAAAGAGCAAAAAAGCCTGATGCTTCCCAAAGGCCCATAAGAACATCCTTAATCATTTTTCTTCATCTCCTTTCCCGCTTTCTCCTGTATATCTGATTGACCTGAACTGTAATCTGTTCAAGGGGATACCTGTTTTTTCGCTGACAATAGCCATTATTACCGCTGCGGTTTTTTCGTCAGTATTAATAAGCTCCACACTGCTTTGCGTCGGAGCTGTGCTCACAGCTGCCGGCATCTGAACCTCTTCCGGATTTTTTGATGCCTTTTTTTCAAAGGCTCTGATCACCTTTGAAACCACAATGATAAGACAAGCAATTACAGCAAGAATCATCATTACTGTTGCAATACCGATAAGCGAAACAGCAAGCGCCTCGCCTATTGGCATTTTCATGGAGTATTCACTTGTAAAAAGCATAGCTTTCCCTCCTCAAAATTGGTTTTGATACTCTGTTGAATTATGATATAAAACTATACTGCCAAACATGGCAAAGGGGATTGCTCAAAACAATCCCCTCAATATTATTCTTCTGATTCCTTATCGGGTATGTTGTTAAGTGCGTTGACAAAAACTACAATAATTGCAGTAACAATGAAAATTCCGAGCATACCCTTTCCCATATAAGGAAGTGAGGCAAGAAAGGCTGCAAAATCAATTGTAAAATTCATATTATTTTACCTCCCTTATTTACTGAAGAATGTAAGGATAAGACCGCCTGCAATAACAGAAGCAATCTGACCTGAAACGTTAACACCGATTGAGTGCATAAGAAGGAAGTTCTGATTATCTTCCTCAAGACCCATTTTATGAACAACACGGGCTGCCATGGGGAAAGCAGAAATACCTGCGGCGCCTATCATGGGGTTGATCTTCTTCTTTGAGAAGAGGTTCATAAACTTTGCGAGCATAACACCTGCAAAGGTATCGAAGATGAATGCGAAAAGTCCGAGACCGATAATGAGAAGGGTATCAACCTTGAGGAAGTCCTCTGCACGCATCTGAGAAGCTATGGTAAGGCCGAGGAAGATTGTGATAAGGTTTGCAAGAACCTTCTGTGCTGTTTCTGAAAGAGAGTTAAGTACACCGCATTCACGGATAAGGTTACCGAACATAAGGAAGCCGATAAGCGCAACTGCGTCGGGAGCTACAAGACCTACAATAACTGTAACAACGATGGGGAAGAGAATCTTTGTAAGCTTTGAAGGCTGCTTGCCCTGAGTGTTATCCATACGGATGAGACGTTCCTTCTTTGTTGTGCAAAGCTTGATGATAGGCGGCTGAATAAGGGGAACGAGAGCCATATAGGAATAAGCCGCAACCATAATTGCACCGATATACTTTGAGCCGAGCTCCATTGAAACCGCAATAGCTGTGGGACCGTCTGCCGCACCTATAATACCGATTGAAGCAGCGTCCATAATATCGAAGCCTAAAAGTGATGCAAGACAGAGGGTGAAGAAAATACCGAACTGTGCTGCCGCACCGAAGAGCATAAGCTTCGGATTCGTAAGTAACGGCGTAAAGTCAATCATAGCACCGATACCGATGAAAAGAATAAGGGGCATAAGCTCGCCGAATTCATTCGAGATACCGAACTTGAAAATAACGTCAATAACGTGCTGAGCGCCTGAATTGGGAAGGTTTATAAGGATTGCACCGAAGCCCATGGGGAGAAGAAGAGAGGGCTCCATTTCCTTTTTGATTGCAAGGTAAATAAGTATTGCGCCGATAATCCACATCGCAACCTGCTTGAATTCAAGAGTCGCAAAATTCGCAAACAAGTCTGCCATTTGTTACACCTCCGAAATCAGATAACAATAAGAATATCATCGGTGTTTACGGTTGAGCCCTTTGTAACGAGAATCTGCTTAACTGTACCGTCGCAGGGAGCGGAAATATCGTTTTCCATTTTCATAGCTTCGAGAATCATAAGCACATCGCCTGCCTTAACAGCCTGGCCTACAGTTACATTTACGTTAAGAATTGAGCCGGGCATAGGTGAAGGGATTGTTGTGCCCTCTGCTGAAACTGCCTGAGCTGCTGCAGGTGCTGCCGCAGGAGCCGCTGCAGGAGCAGCTACGGGAGCGGGTGCTGCACCGGCTGAAACGCCTACAACTACTGCTTCTGTTTCGTTTACTTCTACCTCATAGTTTTTTCCGTTTAAATTAACTATATATTTCATTATTACTTGTCCTCCTTAAGGGTGATTGAATCGAACTTGAGTCTGTTAAGGGGTATGCCTGTTTTGTGTGAAACGATTGCCATAATAACTGCGGCATCCTGTTCCTCTATTCCGTTCAGAACCGGTCCTGTATATACTGCCTGTGCGGGAGAATTTGCGCCGGGATGTGCCGGTGTTTTTATTGTTGCAACAGCTTCAGCAGGGAGAGATTTTCTGCGTATCGCCTTTGCTATATAAACATAAGCGATAAAAATAACACCGAAAACAGAAACGCATATTGCAGGAAGGGGAAGATTACCTGATATAAAAACTGCTGTGGGGCCGTCAGCGCCGCCGATTACAGCAACTTCCAGCAAATTAAGAATGTAATTCACAACTTCCCCTCCTTACACTTCTCTGATTGTGTACTTATATGTGTTCTTTGCTTTTTCCTCTCTCTTTTTCAAGAAGGGTTCTGCCTGAGCCGGGAAGAGAGCGTAGGAAAGAACATCCTCGTCGCTCTTTGCAAGTTCGCCGATTTCAGCCTTTGCCTTTTCGAAACCGGGCTCAAGAGTATCTGCAAAACGGGTTGTTACGGGTTCTTTACCCTGAAGAACCTTTTCAGAGAGATCTTTGTCAATTTCACCGGGAGCCTTACCGTAGTCACCATGGATATAGTTAAGAATTTCCTTTGAGATGTTCTTGTATCTTTCACCGTTAAGAACGTTTGATGTAGCCTGAACGCCTACCATCTGGCTGAGAGGTGTTACAAGAGGAGGATAACCCATATCCTTACGTACTCTGGGTACTTCAAGAAGCACCTCTTCAAGTTTTTCAAGCTTGCCTGCAGCTGTAAGCTGAGCTACAAGGTTTGAAAGCATACCGCCGGGCACCTGATAGGAAAGTGCGTCTGTGTCTGTTGCAAGAACAACAGGGTTGAGAAGCTTACTGTCGAGAGCCTTTGCTCTTACAGGCTTGAAGAAATCGTTGATTTTCTTAAGGCACTTTCTGTCAAGACCACAGTCATAGCCCATCTGGCTGAGTGTGTATTCAAGTGTTTCCGTAGGAGGCTGTGATGTGCCGCCTGAGAAGCATGAAATTGCTGTGTCGATTACGTCTGCACCTGCTTCAACTGCTTTGAGAAGAGTAGTTGTGCCGAGACCTGTTGTTGAGTGTGTGTGAACAACAACGGGAAGGTTAACTTCAGCCTTGATTGCCTTTACAAGGTCGTAAGCCTCCTTCGGTGACATAATGCCTGCCATATCCTTGATACAGATTGAAAGAACGCCCATCTTTTCCATTTCCTTAGCCAGAGCAACATAGCTTTCAAGGTTATGGATAGGACTTAAGGTATAGCAGATTGTACCCGAAGGATGAGCACCGCACTTAAGAGTTTCATCAACTGCAACCTCAATATTACGAAGGTCGTTGAGTGCGTCGAAAATACGGATAATATCAATGCCGTTTTCAACGCTCTTTCTGATAAAGGCTCTTACGATGTCATCGGGATAGTGCTTGTAGCCGAGAAGATTCTGACCTCTGAGAAGCATCTGAAGCTTTGTGTTGGGACAAGCCTTTCTGATTTTGCGAAGTCTCTCCCAAGGATCTTCATTAAGGTAACGAAGGCATGAGTCAAAGGTTGCGCCGCCCCAGCATTCAAGTGAATAATAGCCTGCCTTATCAAGCTCACTGAGAATGGGCTCAAAATCTTCAAAAGGCATTCTTGTTGCAATAAGAGATTGGTTGGCATCACGCAGAACTGTTTCCGTAAACTGTACTTTCAAATTATCACCCCATGTTTTTTCTTTATTTTTATTGAAATATTTACCAAATTTCCGCTATTTTATATTATACCCACAAAAACTGCAATTTTCAACCTTTTTCAGCTAATTTTCATTATTCATTTAAAAATACACTTCGCAACCCTTTGTTTTAATCAAAAATACAGCAACTAAAAGTTGAAATAATTCATACTCTGTTGTATAATCAAAAAAGTTAAACTTAAAAATCAAGGAGAATATCAGATGTCCGACACAATTGCTGCCGTTGCAACGCCCCTTTCTGCAGGCGGTATCGGCGTTATCAGAATATCAGGTGAAAGTGCAATTGAAATTGCAGACAAAGTAGTCAGAACCACCTCAGGCAAAAGTCTGGCCTCGCTTAAAGGCTATACTGCCGCCCACGGAAAGGTATATCTGGAAAATGAAGCCATTGACGAATGTGTGGCTCTTGTTTTCCGTGCGCCTAAAAGCTACACCGGTGAAAACACCGTTGAAATTTCTTGTCACGGCGGTGTTCTTGTAACAAAGCAGGTGCTTCGTGCAGTGCTTCAAAGCGGTGCAAGACCGGCTGAGGCAGGCGAGTTTACAAAGCGTGCCTTTCTCAACGGTAAGCTTGATCTAAGTGAAGCCGAGGCTGTTATGTCTCTTATCTCGGCTCAGGGGCAGCAGGGTATGAAAGCAGCCTTCAGCACCCTTGACGGCGCTCTCAGCAGAAAAATAGATTCACTTTGCAGTATTCTTCTTTCCGCCTCGGCCAATATGGCTGCATGGGTGGACTATCCTGACGATGAGATTCCCGAGCTCAGCAATGATTCGCTTAAAAATAGTATTGTCACGGTTAAAAACGGACTTACTTCTCTGCTTTCAAAGTTTGATGCAGGCAAGGCAATCACCGACGGTGTTGAAACTGCAATCGTTGGCAAGCCCAATGTGGGCAAGTCGGCTCTTATGAATATGCTTTCAGGCTTCAGCCGTTCAATTGTAACGGATATTGCAGGCACAACGAGAGACATTGTTGAGGAAACTGTCCGTGTTGGAAATGTAGTGCTTCGGCTCGCCGACACTGCAGGTATACGTGAAAGCGACGACCTTGTTGAAAGCATCGGCGTTAATATGGCAAAGACGAGAATTGAGCGTGCAACTCTTATCCTTGCAGTTTTTGACGGCTCAGCGAGTCTCGACCAAAGCGACAAGGAAATACTTGACCTGTGCAAAAACAGAGATGTAATAGGCATAGTAAACAAAAGCGATCTTCCCTCAAAGGCTGATATTGACTATCTTAAAGCAACTCTTTCTAAGGTAGTTTTCATCAGTGCAAAGGAAGGCGAAGGCGAAGAGGAATTGACAAAAGCCATTGAGGAAGCTCTCGGCACAGATAAAATTGACACCTCACAGGCGATGATTACAACAGAAAGACAAAGAGTATGCACCGAAAAGGCACTGAGCTGTCTTGAAGAGGCTCTGGATGCTCTTAATATTGGTATGACTATGGACGCAATCAATGTCTGCATCGAAAGCGCTGTTGAAGCTCTTCTTGAGCTGACGGGCAAAAAGGCCAGAGAGGCAGTTGTTGATGAGGTATTCTCCCAGTTCTGCGTGGGCAAATAGTGCGAAGCACTGTTTGAAGTGTGGAGTGTGAAGAGTGGAGTGTGGAGTTGCGGTCGCGACTTTTAACATCAGTAAATATAAAGATGTATTCCGCCGAGTTTGTTTATTTATCGAGGGTACAGTGAAGATTTTAATCGGACGGTCGAGGACGCCGGTCCCTACGGCATCTGTCTGATTTGGCAGGTAGGATTTAACTCCTTTAACTTCTGTAAAGGTGGATACAATTGGAGCGAAGTGACCCTTAACTCCACACTCCACTCTCCACACTCCAAACTATAAAAAAGGGTGATATTATGAATGTTCTTATAACCGGTGCAGCCGGCGGTATCGGTGAAGCAATTGCAAAGGCTTTCGCTAAAAACGGCCACGATATTATTCTGCACTACAGTAAAAGCGAAGAAAAGGCTTTCAGCATAAAGAAAGACCTTGAATCAACATACGGTGTAAAGGTTATCCCCGTAAAGGCAGACCTTTGCAGTAACGATGAAATTGAAGCACTTGCGCAAAAGGCGCTTTCAGAATTCGGCACAATAGATGTTCTCATTAACAACGCAGGCATAGCTCATCAGGAGCTTTTTCAGCTTTGCAGTGACGAAAAAGCCAAGGAGATTTTCGACGTCAACATCATGAGTGCTATGAAGCTGACAAAAGAAATTCTGCCCACTATGATTAAAAATCACAGTGGCAGAATCATCAACATTTCCTCTATGTGGGGTGTTTGCGGAGCTTCATGTGAGGTGCATTACAGTGCGTCAAAGTCGGCGCTTATCGGTTTTACGAAAGCCCTCAGCAAAGAGGTCGGTCCAAGCGGTATTACGGTAAACTGCATCTGTCCCGGCTTCATTGACACGAAGATGAACGCACACCTCGATGAGGAATCTGTAAGAGAAATCGTGGAAAGCACACCTATGATGAGAGCAGGAACAGGTGAGGATGTAGCATATCTCTGTGAGTTTCTCTCATCGGAAAAGGCAGGCTTTATCACAGGTCAGGTTGTTTCCGTTGACGGAGGGTACTCCGTATAAAAAGCTGTGCTTTTTATACGGAAATGCAAAATGCTAAATGCAAAATGCAAAATAACTGACGAAATATGGATAGTTTTGCGTTTGAAATCTAACTGCTATAAAACCGTAGGGGCCGCCATTGGCGGTCCTTTTTACATAAAAAATATCCCACCTTGATTGGCGGGATATTTTTTTCACATTTATAAATTTTTAAGCGGTATTTTGCATTTTGCTTGCCTGCCCTGAAAGGGAAGGGGGACCGCTTCAGCGGTGGAAGGGGTTGCATTTTGCATTGAAGAAGAAATTTATTTCTTCTTCTGAGCATCCTTCATAACCTTGTTATAAGGCATAAGCATACCCTCGTTCATAGCGTTGCCCATTTTGCTCTTTACCTTGGGTGATGCCATCAGTGAGCCTACAAGGTACATAGCGATAACTCTGCCCATCTGCTTCTGGGGGAAGTCGTACTGCTTGTGCTTTTTGTAGAACTTATGGTCTGCACGCATAAGACCCTGCATAACAAAGATAAGGTCACGGAAAATCTTCATACCACCTACACCCAGGAAGTTAGCGGGCTGAGTGTGCTTATTCTTAAGTGCATATTCCAGAGTTGCAGCCATCTTGTCAATGTTTCTGTCTGTGTCGCCCTCATTTGTTGCAACACCGCAAAGGAAGTTGCCGCCAACCTCGCTTCTGCCTTCGAGAATTGTCTGAAGGTTGTGCTCAACTGAATACTCACCGTTTACAAGGTAGCCTACGGGCATACCCATTGTAACTGTACGGTGGCCGTTACAGAACTGACGGTCATCATACATCTTGAAGCGTGAGCCCATGGAGTGGTCCTTGATTGAGAAAGCGTAGATAATAGCCTCTGCTGACTGAATCTCGTTTCTGAGAAGGTCTTCAAAGCCGTCTTTGTAAATACATTTTGCTGATACTGCGCAGTTGAAGCAGCCAAGGCAGCCACCCTTGATAGGATATTCACGGATGTTTACAATTCTGCTCTTTTTATTAAGCACTGCACGGAAACGCTCAATCATATCTGAAAGAGCCTTGTTGTCCTCTTCGCAGTCGGTTACGATTACAACATCACCGCCCTTGTTTGTTTCGTCGCTTGCAGGCACAGTTGCAGGTGTGAGAGCGATAGACTCTCTCTTAATGGGAAGAGGCTCATAATGTTCGTTTTCCATACACCAAAGAACATAGGAGAAGAATTTTCTTGCTTCCTCCTGACCCTTTTCCTTTGTAAGGTCATCCATATCTGCAGAAAGGCCCTTGATGTATTTGAACTGCATATCGTAGCAGTTATCCTCAACATACTTATGAGCAGTTACATCATAGAAGTGCTTTGAGGTTGAAATCTGTGTTGCATATTTTTCTGAAAAGTCGATTCCGCTTTCCTTCATAAGCTCAATGAATCTGTGAAGCTGACATGGAGCAATAAAAGTATATACAGGGTATGAGAAAATTACAAGGTCTGCCTTTTCCAGCTTTTCCTTAGCCTCTGTGAAATCTCTTTCAAGCTTTTTGATAATCTGTCCCGCATGAATTACATCAAAGTTGCACTTGGGGAATTTAAGCTGAAGCCAGTTGCTTGTCTGAAGCGTAACACTGTACTTGCCCTTGGGGCTGCCGTTTACTACAAGAATATTCATAGTCTGTTCTCCTTTTTTACTTCTTTGCTTTTATAGCCAAAGCCATACTTTTTCAATTCTATATCTTATCACGGATTTAGTTTTTTCTCAATGGTATACCCTCTAATATTATTTTATATTTAACAAATTGACCGATTAAAAAGTGAAAAATACCGAATGCATTAATAATCTTGAAACAAAGTGAGGTTTTGAGTAATATAAAAATGCAGGGAGGTGCAAAAAATGAAATGTACAATCTTTATCGATAAAGAACATAGTGATGAGCAAAACGAAAGAATAAAATCAACGGATGGCAATTAAAAAATAGAAAAACGAGAATAAAAGCAAAGAAACCCGACTGAAAGCGCAAAACCAAAAAGCCCGAACGCAAATCCGAGCAAAAATAAAAAGATAT
>JBGVGM010000045.1:0-6882 GCA_045121655.1 Acutalibacteraceae bacterium
AACTGCTTCCATTCTTAAGGGACCGAGTTCAAGAGCGTCTGCGATAATATAGTCAAATTTCAGCACCCAAGTACCCTTTGTGTTTATGGAAAAAGCGGGAATCTGCATTTGCTTAACCTTGTTCTTCCAAGGCGTTTCAAAATTCTTGGCTATTAAAGATATTTTTTCAAAGTTGTCTGTACTTATCACGCTTGAATTGCACATAGCAAAAAGGGGTATGTTTTTGATATGGCTGTAAAACCAACCTTTACCGTCTTCGGCTACAAGCTCAGGGAAAACTTTATGTAAATGCTTGAAGTTTACATCAGAACCGTCCTTTTCTTCAGGTATACTGCACCATGCACAAAGAGCGTTTCTTGCATATTCAATTCTGTCATAAGGATTTCCGTCTTTTAAGCTTCCGTCAGTATTATGAAAGAGATAACCTCTTGCAATTACTGTGAGTATTCTGCCAAGGCCTTCATATTCAGTCAGGGTTTTAAAGCTGAATCTACCGAGAAATGAAAGGTCTTTTTTGTTTATGCAAAAGTATGAGGGCTTATTTACATAGCTCTGAAACTCTTTCCATTCATTTGTCATTACCATAACCTCCACTTCTTCTTTTTAGGTTCCTCGGACGGAATATTGCTGTCGAGAGTTAACCGTAATACGATATCAGGTAAAACCTCAAGAGCAAACTTCCTTTTACCGAGAGCCACAGCACATTTTACCACATCCTCGGGATTGAGTGACGGTGCGGCATTTCTTGTCCTTATGGGAAACATAATATGCTTGCAGTTGGAGATAATCTGATTTTTAGCATCGGCGGTATGCTTTATGCCTGAAACCATAGCCTTCAACTGAGGTGTGTCTCCCTTTTGTGAAAGATAGTTTTTCTTCAGGCTTTTGTTGCGGTGCATATCATCAAAATCACTGATAACATCACCAAGCATACGGTAACCGCCACATCTGAAATCACAGAAAAGACGGACAATGTCAGAATCCCATACGGTGTCTGTAATTTCATAAAACCTTCTCACTCTGTCTACGGGAGGTGTAAACTGCCAATCTCCTGCAATGAGTTGTTGTCTTGCCAAACGCACCTGATAACTGCTCATTTTATCAAAGGCAGAATAAATCTCATCAACAGAAAAATCCTTTTCCTGCCCCCGTGACATAAGAATACGGTAAACATCATTTTGCCGCTTCATATCCTTTTCGGTATGAGTCAAAAAGCGTATTCTTTTAAGTGCAGTTTCATAATCGGATATCAAAGTCTTAACCCTTTGGAGAGTGGTACTGTCAAGCTTTTCTTTCCACTCAGGCTCTGCAGCAAAGGTAAAAAGCTCACTGTCTTTTGCAGGCTTGTCGGTTGCCTTTTCTGTCTGCATAGCCATACTGTAGGCATAGTACGGCAGCTTTTCAAGGTTTGATGTAATGAAGTCCCAATTAGTGCAACCAAAGTATTTTGCCATCTTCTGTGCTTTTGTAGGCTCATACCATTCTGCAGTATCTCCTTGGTCAAAAATATCCTTGTATTTAAGGAAACGGCTTCTTTTTATATTACTTGCTTCAAGGTACGCTGATAAATCAGGCTTGATACCGCTTTTAGCAGAATCTATTTCAAGACCTGTAAGAATTGCGAGAATTTCAACCTCTTCAAGAACGGTTTTTCTTTCTTCGTCGGTAATGCTTTCGTTGTAAGCGATAACACCTCTGCTGAGAGCCGCATTACTTATCTGACCTACACGGGAAGAGAAGGTAGCTTTAACCGTAGCAAATCTTGCTTCCCAATCATTCGCATCGGACACTAAAGGCTCGGCAATGGGTATTTTAAGCACGGGAAGAATTGTACTGCTTCTTTTTACACAAGCATTTACAAGAGGGTCTGCAACGGTTTTAATCATATCTCCGTCATAATCGGCTCCGCCAAGACGTTCGGGAATGAGAGAACGGGAGTCAACCATAATTACATAGTGAAGATGGGAAAGATACTTCTCACGGATAACACCAACATTCTTCAGCGGTACTGCAACAACCTCTTCATTTCTTGCTATATGCGGACTACGAAGAAGAGTATAGATATCATTTTCTTTATATGTAGGCATAGGTGCATACATCAAATTATCGTGAAGCTGCTCTTTTTCAAGTCTCTGATATGCACTTGTTTTACCCTCGGAGGAGCTAACTATATATGCAAGAAGCTTCATAAGGTCATCAGAAAGATAACGGTTATCACCGGACACTAAAAGCTTGCCCATAGAGTATTTATCAGCGATGCTTTCAGCCTTATCCGAAAGCTCTGCCTGAAACATAGGCTCACCCATAAACAGAGGATTTTTACGGATGATGTCCGAATAAATATCACCTTTTCCGAGAAGATAATCTTTCCGTGCTTCTCTGTCGCCTATGAAACTGAAATATGCACTTTCTGTTGCTTTGGTAATCCAATTTTGATTTTCTGCTTCAGGAGCTTCATTCCATCCCAAGGGTAAATCGGCAGGACGGAATTCATCATTCATTATTGCAAGGGTATTAAGGAACTGATAATTAAGCTCAATAGTGTCGGGTGTATATTCTCTGTCCTTGCCTGAAACATAAAGGGCGTGCTTATACTTTCTGCAGCGGTACATATACTCTTTCCAGGAAAGACCGTTTTCCGTCATCCAACCGATACCCTTGAACATACTTTTTGTAAGGATAATATCAACATCTGCAGGGTTGTGCTTAACACCGAAAATATCAGTGATAGACGATACACCAAGTTCGCTGAAAAGCGAAGCAAAATCTACCTCGTGAACTACACCCTTTATATACGGAAGACGAATCTGAAATGTGTGGTGTCCTTCTTCGAGCTTTCCTGCGAGCCTTGGTGAAATCAGACCTTCACCGTCAAACTCAGTTATCTTGACATCTGTTTTCTTCTGTACTCTTGTGTACACACGTACAGGGTTATCTGTGCCGTCATCAGCTACGGTAATAATATCAACATCTTTTACAACCGATTCGGGATTATCAATAACAATAATTCTCTTTTCGGAAAGGATATCTTCTTCGTCGTATCTTTTGCCGCTTGTGAAAAGCAGAGCGTTATATGCATAAAGCTTACTGAGTTGACATTTGCCGATAGTCATACCCAGCATCATTCTTTCCTTAAGCGCCTCATAAATATCCGAGCGGACAAATGAAAGTCTGTTGTCACGGCTCATAGATGCGGAGCGTTCAAAGGCGATGTATGTCATATCCTCTTTGCCGAAATTAATCCTTATGCCCTTCGGCTTGAATATCTCTTTTGCAAGCTCCTGCAGTTCAAGTATTCTGCCCACAGGCATACGGTTAAATATACCCGAGAAATCTACATACACAAACACATCACGAAGAGCCTCACACAGAAGCTCACTGTTACGAAAATCGTCACCGTAAAGGATACACATAGCCTGATGAAAAATCGGGCAGTCATCCTGCAGAGTATTTTCTGTGCGGTATTCATTCGGGATAGATGTTGAATCAAAACAGAAATCATATCCGTCGCCGGTTTTGCGGGCGGTTGAAATTATACTGAGTGCCGAAATTTCAGGTATCAGATACTTTTTATTTTTCATACTGTTCTCCTGATAATTATTGATTATTTTCAGTATATCACAGGAAAATGTATATTGCAATCATTATTATATTAACTGCCCCCACCAATTAGTTTTCAGATGAAAGGAAAGAATAGTAGAGGGAGGCTAAAACGGCAAAGAAAAACTGCCCTCACGGGGAGAGCAGTTGAAAATATATGTCAGATTAATTTGGAAGTCTACCATTAAATCTTTTTTTATCAGACATTTTGGTTTTATCTCTTCTATCCATAGAATTATCACGCCAAGTCGAAAGATTAGAAATACACATTTTTAGAAAACAATTAATATAAACATCAAAGCATTCCGTTGTACCATTAAAATTGTATCCGTTAACAACAGGCTCATCACCTTGCAAAAACATTTCTCTCATTTCAAAAATGTCAATAGGATTTCCAGCTTTATCAGAAAACCAACAACCAAATGAAGGGTCAAAAACACACCATTTGTCAAGTTCACTTATATATGCTTGGCAAGTAAAGTGACTGTTTTTCAATACAGACGAACACATACAAACCGGATATGATTTTATTCCTACTGCTACAAGGCAATCTGCAAAAGAAATTGCTTTCAACCTACAACAAAGAGCTTTTTTAAAAGATTTACCGTAAGCATATTTTAAAATATCAAGAGTGCTATCTGTCAGCAAGTGAATCTGTGCACCATTATAAAAGGTGTTTTGTGTAAGCCAATTTAAGACCTGAAGAACCTTTTCGAAGTCAGTATCGGCAGTAGCAACTTCAGAAAGTTTGTACTTTTCATTAAGTTTATTGTGAAGTTCATGGGTGGCAGAAGTATGTGCTAAATCAGTTTCAACTAAATCCTCATTATCAACATAATATTTATCTCTAATTTCCACTGGGTCTTCTGCTAGTAATTTTTTATAGTCAAGCTCTTTAACAAACTGTTCGTACTTTTTCGGATTAGTCTGCAATGGAAGACTTTTTATCAAGGATTTTATGTTCATTGTTTTCACCTATTATGTGAGATTTTCTATTTTCATACTGCTTTTGCAAAGCAGTTCAAAATCGATATGTTCATTGATTTTGTGAAGGTCAATTGTAACAATCTGATCTTTACCTTTTGTATCAATTAAGTATCTCCCAATCCTCGCTGCAAATTCATATCCGTATTTAACCTTAGAGAAAGTGTATCTTTTATTGTTTGTTTCAATAACGAGATCGCTTACAAAATGCTGAGTTTCCAAGGAATCGGACCCAACCCCTTGCCCTTTATTATTACAAATCATGTCATTTGTTGAATATACGGCAAACTCACTATCAAGAACTACAGTTCCGTAAGCTGAAAATATAATAGTCGTCATATTATCACACCACCTTATCAAACAACTCTAGTATTTAGCTTGAACAATATTTCACCGTTTCTTAATTATAATCAACTTTTCCTTTTCCATTTATCCTTATAATTTGGCATTGGTTCAAGTTCATATTCCGGATTAAGCTCCTGCTCCGACTCTACTTCAGTTTCATTAAGCTGTGTATCATCACTTTGGTTTTCATTTGTTGTAATATCTTGTTGTTGAGGCTTTGTGGTTTCTTCCTGAAAATACTCATTCAGGATTTTGTTCGCAGCTTCCGGATTTGCTTTTGAAGAATCAAGAGGAATTCTGAACATTGCCTCAAATCCGTTATAATCTTCAGCAAATTCAAAAGTGCCATCCGGTCTCATTGTTATAATATCAACACTTGGAAAATGACCTTCATATACGGCAAGAAGTACATTTTTATCGGCAAATATTTCAAGATTTTCACAATCATAAAGATAATAAAGAATACCGTTTTCTTCTAGTCCACTTGCACTTGTATTAAGTGACCATGTATTGATTTTCCATGTAGGATAACCTTCAATGATAACCGACATACCCAACGGATTACCTTCAACAAGTGAAAGCGGTGAACCATCTGAAGAGGCAACTGATATTACGTAGTAACTGCAATCGGATTTTATTTCGTTGCTTTCAAATTTTGCGCCTTTTACAATTCCAAGGAAACTTACTGTGTACCCTTTATCCGCTACAGATTCTACTTCAATGCTTTGTCCATTAAAGGAATTTGCTAGTTGATTTTCACCTAAATGTTCAGCAACTTCACCAGCGGACAATAATTTTGAAATTGCAAATGCTGCAAATGATAAAAATGCAATAATTAACGCAGCGACAAGAAGAGATTTTGCGACTTTGTTCACAGACTTATTCATAATGTTTCTTTCCTTTCTTTCTGCCGCCGACTCCAATAATTCAATTGTGTTTTTTTCAAAGCTTGCACTGAAAGAAATACTATTCATATGCTGATTATATTTAGACTTAAAGTTCATTCCGAAATCTCTCCTTTCAGCAAATTTCTTGCTCGTGCAAGACGTGTTCCGACAGTTGCGGACGGCAGTTTAAGTATTGATGCTATTTCTTTAATTGAGTAGCCTTCATAGTAATATAAATGGATAACAGTGCGGTAGCGTTCCGGAAGCGCAAAAACACAATTTAAAATCTCGGAAGGCTGATCATTTTCATATGTGATATCCTCAGTGATAGGTAGATTTTTTCTACCCGATGCTTTCAGCATATTTTTAGAAATATTTATTGTTACTCGCAAAAGCCATGCTTTTTCGTGTTCTTTGTCATTAAATTTCGGCTGTTTGCTTATTAGCTTTAGAAACGCTTCTTGAACTGCGTCTTCTGCATCGGAAGTTGATTGTAAAATTGCGAATGCAGTTTTCAGCAGTGAATTACTATATGTTTTTACAATTCTATTTATATCTTCATTGGTACCAAATGAATTCATTTACTTTAACCTCCTTTTACTAATAAAACAACTGAAAGTGTTAAAATTTTTCATCACATTAATAATTTTCTGTTTTTATTATTTCATCAAACAGTAACATTGTCAAGATTTCTTTACATACACCGTTACCTCAAAAGTATCAGGTGTTTTTTTATACCAAAAAACCTAAATTCCGGTATATGAATACTGCGTTAGATTTTTCCCAAGTGATACTCGGTATCATTTGGAGCGTTTACTATTATTTTCTCCAAGTCCTCATTTTGGGAACTTGGGGATTTTTACCTCAGGTAATTCTGGTAAGTGACAAAAATTGTCACCTACCAACTTTACATAAAAAATATTTTATAGTGATGAGCAAAACGAAAGAATAAAATCAACGGATGGCAATTAAAAAATAGAAAAACGAGAATAAAAGCAAAGAAACCCGACTGAAAGCGCAAAACCAAAAAGCCCGAACGCAAATCCGAGCAAAAATAAAAAGATAT
>JBGVGM010000046.1:0-6426 GCA_045121655.1 Acutalibacteraceae bacterium
ACTCCAAGAGGAAACGGTCGGTGTAACTACCAGACCCGTAACACAGGTGGAGGTCGTTGCGGTGAAAAGCGCATCTAAAAAAGAAGTCGGTTTTCCATCGGCTGAACTTATGGGAAGCGAAAGCAACACTGCACCAATTAATATTGCAATTAAAAAGCTCAACAATATAATATGTGTTGTGGATACCCGAAGCCGCTGTTTTTTCATATTATCCTAACGCTACCATGCTGAAAACGAGTGCGAACAACGCAACGGTTTCGCAAAGACCGACAACAGTGATATACTGAGAAAAACCTTTTCCGGTTTCAGCTAAAGCATCTGCACCTGCGGCACCTGCTTTACCCTGTACAAAAGCAGAAACTGCCATTGCAAGACCTGATGCAATACCGAGACCAAAAAGAAAAGCAGGGTCTGCGGTGGCTGATTTCATCTGTTGCATAAGAAGAAAGCCGTAAATAGTCTGTGTAAGGGGGGCACCTGCGAAAACAGTAAGAATAAAGGGTGCTGCTTTATTGCTCATATAACACTTTTTCCAAGCACCAATTGATGCCTGACCTGCGATACCGATACCGATTGCAGAACCGATAGCGGCGATGCCCATTGCTAATGCTGTACCTAATAAACCTAAATTCATAGTAATTCTCCTTTTTAGTCAATTTGTTCTTTAAATGGTTTGAATTTGTGTCCGCTCCAGGACATATCAAGATGTGATGAGAATTCCAAAGTGTTCAGTCTGATTCCGTGAACAATAACAGACAGAACATTCAGTATCATATTAAGTCCGTGTCCGAATACCAGAAGGACTATGGCAATTATCATAAACATAAAATTGCCAAGCAGCGGACTTGCAAGCTCGTTTACAGTTGCAGATATCGCCGCACCTGCAAGACCGACGGCCCAAAGCCTTATATAAGAAACTATATCTGAGAAAACATTGACTACACCAAGCAAAACAGAAACAATGTTTTTCAGACTTTCGAGTATAGATTTACCGACACTACCCTCATAATTTGCAAACACAAAGCTCATAACAAATCCGACGATAACAAGTATAAGTGCAACTGTTCCCACAGGAACACCGCCGATTACGAGTCCGAAGCTGAAAACATCGGGATTGACAACGAAGCTCAGTACAACATAATAGATACCTACAAGCTGTAATATTGAACCGATATCACCGAGTATCTTAATTGATTTTCTGTTTCTTTTCGCAACCTTAAGATGTGCTATAACAAGCTGAATGAGAGCCAAAGAAAAACAGAAAATCTGCAAATTCTGTGCGGTTGTAAGACCGGCATCTCCTTTTGTCCAGAAAGGATACCATATTTTATCGGCATATACATTCGAGATAAACGGGATTGATAGCTTTTGAAGCCATTCGGGCAACTTCTCAGCCGGGAGACCGCCCCATGTGCAGGTTAATGTTCCCCAGAGTATTGTCGAAATACCGAAAAGACCAACTAACAGAAATGCGGGTGGGATTTCTTTCTTTGCTTTTGCAGATTTAATAATCAACACTGCGGCAACAGCTGAAATAAGCAGTCCGTAAACTCCGTCACCGAATATAATTCCAAAGAAAACGAGGATAAAGCCTAAGAACCAACCTGAAATATCATACTCAAAATACCCCGGAACAGTGCCTAAAAAGTCAGTAAGCGGATAGATAAGGCTTACAAATTTATTGTTTTTAAGCTTTGTCGGAACATTATCCTCTTCAGTGGGATCCTCAATAAGAAGTCCCCAGAAATTATCTTTGGCAATTTCTTTAAGGTGAGGCAGATTTTCCTCTTCAACATATCCCGTAAAATATGCAACCGAAACATCATTTTTATCGTTCTCCGATAAGCTTTCATCTGCCATACCGGTGGCATATACCTCAAATTCAATTTCCTTTTCGCAGGATTTAACCGTATTCTTCATACCATAATTATACCCTGCATAGCCAATTATTTTTTCATCAATTGACTCTATCGCTTTGCTGATTTCTTCAAGCCTTTGTTTTATCTCTGCGGTGGAAATCTGCGGTAACTCAAAACGATAGCTTTTGAGTTTTTCTGCAGTTTCTTTACCCTCAACGCCGGATATAATCAGAGCAAACTTCACTGAATTTTTAGTTTTTTCTAAACTAATGGTTTTTACTGCTTCAGGAACACTGTCATACTCGGCTCTCTGCATTTCATAAAACGAAATATCAACACCTTTGTTTAATAAATCGTTAATGTCGTCAGGGTTGACTTCGCCCCAGCCCTTAATTCGCTCAAGTTCGGAAATCAATAAATGCTGTTCATTCAGATAAGCTTTCTTTTTTT
Source organism: Acutalibacteraceae bacterium (assembly GCA_045121655.1). Classification (GTDB taxonomy): domain Bacteria; phylum Bacillota; class Clostridia; order Oscillospirales; family Acutalibacteraceae; genus UBA6857. The sequence continues at coordinate 2,310 of JBGVGM010000046.1, forward strand.
CAGCTAAGGAAGTTATTTCTTTTGCTGCTGAAACAGCTTCGGAAGCAGTTATGTCTTTTTGCTCAATGTTCTTATTTTTCTTTTCGCTTAACAGAAAAACCGCACTTTCAAGCAGAGCAATCTGTTCTTTTAACTCATCGATTTTTTTGCCTGAGCCTTCTGTTATTTCTATGTGAACAATTCCTGCTTTGCGAAGTTTTTTAAGAGCTTCTCTTTTTTTATCTCCCATAACTACAAGAGAGATTTTTTTCATCGGTACAATCATACAGCGTACACCTCCGTTTCCGAAGATGCTTCATCACGAGCGGCTATTTTGCGTTTTGAAATTTTTGAACGCACAACAGCGCTGACCTGTTGGTCTGCCAAATAAATTGATATCTTTTTGATATTTGCCTGTGTTTCAGGGATTTTTACTTTTTCAAACAGGTTGACTCTTTGCGAAGTAGAAAGCAATTCTTTTTCTAAAAGCCTTACCTGTTCATCCAACACTTCCACCTCTAAATCAAGTGACATTGCTTTTTCCATATGATTTGCTGCAATATCCACCCAAAGTGGTGTTTCATATAAATCATAATCGCCTTTGGAAAAGTCTGCACCCTCAAAAGTGGGAATCGTAACACCTGCAATGTTTCCCGTTCCTTTTCGGATGTTGCTTACAGTAATAATTCCGTCGGGGAAAGCACTTTCTTCGCTGAAAACTGCAATCCATGAAGAAAAACCTTTTTCTAAGTTTTCACGTTCTTGTCTTACTGAGGCAGCCTTTGCTTCAATTATTCTTATTTCCGATTGAAGCTGTTGCTTTTTAAGTGTCAGCGTAGGCAAATATCTTTGATACATTTTAAGAGCATCTTTCTGTACCTTTAACTCATTTTTAGTTAATTTGATTTTTGCCAAAATTCAGTCCTCCTTACTTTACAGGCCAGAATTCTTCTGTAAGGTCTGACTTAATTCCTGTTTCATCCTTTTGGAAACAATCTGCAAGAATCTGCCAACCGAGATCAAGTGACTCCTCAAGTGTCAAATTAACCGACAAATCCATAAGCTTATTTTCAAAAAGCTGACCGTATTTCAATAATTTTTCGTCCCAACGGTTCATAGAAAAGCCCATATTCTTCTTTTCTAATGTTTCTTTATAGGATGAATACAATCTAATCATAGAGTCCATAAGAATACGGTGATCCTTACGTGTTTTGCTGTTGACATTCTGCTTGAGTCGTGAAAGAGATCCGAAGGGTTCAATTCGTCCGCCTTTCAGATAATACTGACCTTCGGTAATATAGCCTGTATTATCGGGAACAGGGTGTGTAACGTCATCACCCGGCATTGTAGTAACCGCAAGCACCGTGACAGAGCCTGAACTGTCAAAATCAACTGCTTTTTCATAACGTGAAGCAAGCTGAGAATAAAGGTCACCGGGATAGCCTCGGTTTGAGGGGACCTGTTCCTGTGTGATAGCAATTTCTTTCATGGCATCGGCAAAGTTTGTCATATCGGTGAGAAGCACCAACACATCCTTATCCTGCAACGCAAACTGTTCTGCAACAGCAAGCGCCATATCGGGAATCATCATACATTCAACGGTAGGGTCGGATGCAGTATGAATAAACATTACTGTTTTACTTAAAGCACCACCGTTTGAAAGCTCCTCTTTGAAATAAAGGAAGTCGTCATATTTAAGTCCCATACCACCGAGAACGATAACATCCGCTTCAGCCTGCAAAGCAATTCTTGCAAGAAGCTGGTTGTAGGGTTCACCTGAAATTGAGAATATGGGAAGTTTCTGAGAAACAACAAGTGTATTGAACATATCAATCATCGGGATATTTGTTCTCATCATTCTGTTTGCAAGAATACGCTTTGTGGGATTAACTGACGGACCGCCAATGGGTTTCATATTATCTGTGAGTGCAGGACCTTTATCTCTGGGCTCACCGGAGCCGTTAAAAATTCTGCCGAGAAGGTCATCACTGAATGATACTCTCATATCGTGACCTAAAAAACGAACCTCATCGCCTGTTGAAATACCCTGACCGCCGGCGAACACCTGTAAGGAAACAATATCTCCGTCAATTTTATTGACCTGAGCGAGCGATTTGCCGAAACGGGTGTTTATCTGTGCCAATTCGTTGTAGCGTATGCCCTGAGCTTTAACGGTAATAACATTACCTGTAATTGATTCTATTTTGTTAAACACCTTGTTCATTATCACTCACCACCTTTCAGAAGAAGCTCTGCTTCACGGTTTAATCTGCCTTGACCGTCAGCATACATAGTATCTATCTCAGCCTCTGCTTTGGCAAAGGCCTCACTTTCAAATTCGGTATAATTCCAGTCAATAAATTTCTGTCTCATACGATTGAAAAAGCTGCGAGCATCATCCTTGCTGTCAAGAGCATATTCACTACCGAGAATATACACAAGTTTATCTGTTACATAACGCTGACGCTCTTTGGTACAGTTTGCTTCAACGGAATCAAAAGAGTTCTGCTGAAGATAAACAGCATCAAGCATTTCTGCCTTCAGATATGCGGTGTAATCTTCAATACTTGTACCATCTTCACCGACGACCTTCATCATTGAACCGATTTCGTCTCCGTGAAGAAGAATATTTTTGCAGAAACCTGACTTTGCAGGGTCTGTAACAGGTTTGTATTTTGACCAAGAAATAAGCGGGTCTATTGCAGGATATTTTCTTGCATCAGAGCGTTCACGTGAAAGCCCGTGGAAGGCTCCGACGACCTTAAGAGTTGCCTGAGTAACCGGCTCTTCAAAGTTACCGCCTGCAGGAGAAACCGTACCACCGATTGTAACGGAGCCCTTGCTTCCGTCAGAAAGACGTACACATCCTGCACGTTCATAGAATGCTGCAATATATGATTCCAAATATGCGGGAAAAGCCTCTTCACCGGGGATTTCTTCAAGTCTGCCTGACATTTCACGCATTGCCTGAGCCCAGCGTGATGTTGAGTCAGCAAGCATCAAAACATTGAGCCCCATCTGTCTGTAATACTCTGCAAGTGTTACTGCGGTGTAAACCGAAGCCTCACGGGATGCAACAGGCATTGAAGAAGTATTGCACACAATAATTGTTCTTTCCATAAGAGAGCGTCCTGTTTTAGGGTCAGTAAGCTCAGGAAACTCTGTCAGCGTTTCAACGACCTCACCTGCACGTTCACCGCAGGCAGCAATAATAACGATATCAACATCTGCATATTTCGATGTGGTGTGCTGTAAAACTGTTTTGCCCGCACCGAAAGGACCGGGAGTACAATAAGTTCCGCCCTTTGCGACCGGGAAGAAGGAGTCAATAAGACGAACCTTTGTTTCCATTGTTTCGACAGGAGCCAGTCTTTCACTGTAACACTTAATTGCACGCTTAACAGGCCACTTGAACGACATGGAAACAGAGATTTCTCTGCCTCTTTCATCAGTTAAAACCGCAATTTCTTCGTTTACCGTATATTCGCCTTTTTCTGCAACGGATTTCAATGTGTATATTCCGAGCAAATTAAAGGGAATGAATATTTTATGAGTAAAAGGTCCTTCAGGAACTGTACCTATATATTCACCGGCACGAAGAATGTCCCCGACTTTTGCAGTGGGGGTGAATTCCCATTTCTTTTCGGAATCAAGTCCGTCTGCATAATTTCCTCTTTCAAGAAACCAGCCTGCCTGTTCAGCTAACACGGGCAGAGGATTCTGAAGTCCGTCATAAATCTGCCCCAAAAGCCCCGGACCCAACTGTGCTGAAAGCATTTCTCCGGTAAAATCAACCTCATCTCCGCACTTGATGCCGCCTGTCATTTCATAAACCTGTATCTGAGCGATATTTCCACGTATGCGTATAACCTCACTCTTGAGTTTGGTATCATCAACATTAACATAGCAAATTTCATTCATCGAAACATTATTTTCAAACCTTACAGATACAAGGTTGCCGTTAATACTTACTACTTTACCTTTGTTTGCGGTCATTGTATAACCTCCGTTTTATCCTCACTCATAATTGAGTCATAGATCTTTCTGTATGCGGTCTCACCGCTATGTGTATCAAATTTTCTAATGCGCTCCAGGAGCTTCAGTTTAAGACAATAATAGAACACAAATTCTTCCGAAA
>JBGVGM010000047.1:0-2469 GCA_045121655.1 Acutalibacteraceae bacterium
ATCGGACTTGCTATTACCGGTCTTGTCCTGCTGTGTATCAATAAGCGCAAAGTATCCTTTGCGCCCGCAGAGCTAGAGCTGCCCAAGGATGACCGCTTTATGACTGTTTATGGGAATGTTGGCATGATCTTATTGGTTGTAGGCTGTACAGCACTGATTGTTGCCAGTCTGATACCGTTGTAATAACGGAGAGTGGTGCATTGAGAAGTTCATTTTTGCGAAACTCTATGCCGGTGGATTCTCGAAAAAGCTTTATCGTTTATTTGAATACAAACGATAAAATGGACAATGCAACCTGAAGTTTACATTTAGAAACGGCGAATTGGTGGTATGGTTTTGCCAAGTGTTCTATAATTGGGGCAACGCTGCGTTAAAAAACATAGGGAGAAATGATTATGACACTTGGCGAAAAGCTATCAAAACTCAGAAAAGAGTATAACTACACACAAGAGCAACTTGCCGAAATCCTTGGTGTTTCTCGGCAGTCCATCAGTAAATGGGAGTCAGATATCGCATATCCCGAAACTGAAAAATTGATAGAGCTTGGAAAACTCTTTGAGTGTTCAATGGATTATCTTTTGAAGGAAGATATCACCGAAAAACAAGGACTGCAGCCTACTGAAAAAGAGAGCATCTGGACGGGATTCAAAAAGCAGTTCCGCGAACACAAGAGCAAGAAGATGATCTTCGGTATGCCCCTTTATCATATCGGCAAAAACGCACACGGATTCTTTGCAATAGGACTTAAGGCGCGTGGGGTGTTCTCGCTCGGCCTGATATCACGAGGTATTATCTCGGTCGGTCTGCTCTCTCTTGGAGTCGTTTCCTTTGGTCTATTATCACTTGGTTTGATTTCCGCAGGTATATTCTCAGCAGGACTTCTTGCAGTAGGTTCGATTGCTCTCGGCTTATTTGCGTCAGGAGCAATCAGCGTAGGACTCATATCCTTCGGTGCGCTCTCGGTTGGCTACTTCTCATCCGGTGCGCTTGCTATCGGTAAATATATCGCCGTTGGTGACCATGCCCACGCTATGATTGCTATCGGTCAAACCGTGGCAGACGGAAATGTTTATAGCCACATCGGAGATCTTACCACGGCAGACATACCAAAGGTTGTTGAGTGGCTTGACGGCAATATCCCGGCTTGGCTTGGCTGGGCAAAAGCGATTATTAAATTCTATATCCATTAATGAACGCCCTCGTTCCGTAACGGAGCGAGGGCATGACTTTGTTTACGCATAATTGCGACTGATACCATAAAACTGATAATGTTAAGAAAACGGGCGGCATTTCCAAGCCAAATTGGTAGAGTTTTCAGCCTTGCAATGATAGAATTTATTGCGAAAGGAGTTGATTTCATGGAACTTGGAAAACAGATCTATGAATTAAGAAAGAAAGCAAACCTCTCTCAGGAGCAGCTTGCCGAAAAGGTCGGTGTATCGAGGCAAACAATTTCAAAATGGGAGCTTGGTGAAACAGCGCCCGACATCAAGCAAGCGCAAATTCTGTCGCAGATCTTTAACATCAGTCTGGACGAGCTGACCGGTAATGATACTAAGGGTGTCATCTATGAAAAGGTAAGCAATACTGAACGGCTGGCAGGCACTGTAATAAGGATATTAAAGGCCTTGGGCATTTTCTTTATCGCGTTTGTTATCGTATCTGTTATTATTTTCGTTATAAGTATTATTGCATTTTCAAATTTGAGAGAAGAAGTTTCCTTTGAGAATAATGTAGAAAAGGTCACATTTACGGAAGTCGTTGGTGAAGAAACATATACTATTACGATTGGTTCCGACGGCTATTTTGAAGGCATTGGAATGTCTGACGAAATAAAGGAAGATCTTATGGAGCTTATAGTTGTAGGCGATCTTCCTAAATCCGAAGATAACATTGTAGACTATTTCATAAAGCTACGTGAAGGGCTACCGGAGAAATCACCGTAAATACGCAGTAAAGGTGTCGCAGAAATGCGGCGCCTTTGCTTTAAGGGGGATTATTCACCTTTGCGGCGGCATTTCTCGCTTTGTGTCGTGGCGTTTTAGATACGGCAGCGGTATGATTTACACGAAAGGAGGGGTTCCGAATGAACCAACAAAAAACAGGTGAGCTCTTGAAACACCTGCGCAAGGAAAAAGGGCTAACCCAAGAGCAACTGGCAGAACACTTTTATGTATCTTCCCGAACCGTATCACGGTGGGAGACGGGCAACAATATGCCAGACTTGGATATGCTCATTGAACTTGCGGACTTCTATGATGTAGATATTCGTGAAATCATTGACGGAGAAAGGAAAAGCGAGAATATGGAAAACGAAACCAAGGACACCTTGAAAAAAGTGGCTGAATATGCCGCAGAAGAAAACAAAAAACTCAAAAACAAGATGATTGATATGATGCTGGGTGCTGTAATCCTTCTGGTGTTCAGTTCTGTTTTATTTGAAAACACGCAAAGCGGTTTGCTCTACGG
>JBGVGM010000048.1:0-17607 GCA_045121655.1 Acutalibacteraceae bacterium
ATATCTTTTTATTTTTGCTCGGATTTGCGTTCGGGCTTTTTGGTTTTGCGCTTTCAGTCGGGTTTCTTTGCTTTTATTCTCGTTTTTCTATTTTTTAATTGCCATCCGTTGATTTTATTCTTTCGTTTTGCTCATCACTAACATCATACTACTCAATAAAATCATTGTCAACATCTCCATAAAAAGCACCCACTTAAAAGCGGGCAAAAAAATAATTACTCAGTATGCTGTGGTGGAGACGGAGAGGGTCGAACCCCTGACCTCTTGACTGCCAGTCAAGCACTCATCCCAACTGAGCTACGCCCCCATATCTTAAGTAATAAGTAATAGGGAATAGTGAAAAAGTGTGCATACTGAGTAATTTTTATTGTATTTGAATTTTACCACAAAAAACGGACACTTGTCAATAAAAATATAAAACTGAATTTAACAGTTGAAATTTTCTTTGATTAAAGCTATAATATAATGAACGACTTGAAAAGGACTGATTAAAATAGATATCAAAGCTAAAGCAGAACAGTTGGTTCTCGAACTTATAGAAAAAGCAAAGCTTCAGAAGGGCGACCTTCTTGTTGTGGGCTGCTCTTCAAGCGAAATCGTGGGACAGCACATCGGTAAATGCTCCTCTATGGAAAGCGCTGAAGCAGTTTTCAGCGGTATTTATCCCGTACTCAAGGAAAAAGGAATTTACCTTGCTGCCCAGTGCTGCGAGCATCTCAACCGTGCCCTTATCGTCGAAAAGGAGTGCGTACTCACTAAAGGCTTTGAAATTGTGAATGTTGTACCTCAGCCCACGGCAGGGGGCAGCTTTGCAACAACGGTTTATAAGAATTTTGAAAATCCCGTTGCAGTTGAATTCATCAAGGCTGATGCAGGTCTTGACATCGGTCAGACCCTTATTGGTATGCACCTTAAGCATGTGGCTGTGCCTGTTAGACTTTCAGAAAAAATGCTTGGCGACGCAGTTGTAACTGCCGCAAGAACAAGAGCGAAATTCATCGGCGGCAGCCGTGCAATATACGAATATGAAAAAGAGGTGAGAGAATGCCCATAAAAATTGACGACCGACTTCCTGCAAGGGAAAAGCTGGAGCAGGAAAACATTTTCGTAATGACGGAGTCCCGTGCAGCAAGCCAGGATATCCGACCCCTTCACATCATCATACTCAACCTGATGCCCACAAAAATCGAAACAGAAACTCAGCTTCTCCGCCTTATGAGTAACACACCCCTTCAGGTTGACGTTGAGTTTATGCACCCGGCCTCACATAAGTCAAAGAACACCTCACAGAACCACATCAACAAGTTCTACAAGACCTTTGACGAGGTTAAGAATAACAAGTACGACGGTATGATTATCACAGGTGCACCCGTTGAGCTTCTTGATTTTGAAGAGGTTGACTACTGGGAAGAGCTGTGTCAGATTTTTGAGTGGACAAAGACCAACGTTTACTCAACCTTCCACATCTGCTGGGGCGCTCAGGCAGGGCTTTACTACCACCACGGAATTCCCAAGTACATTCTCAAGGAAAAGATGTTCGGCGTATTTCCCCATAAGCCCCTTGACCTTTACCATCCGCTTCTGAGAGGCTTTGACGAAAGCTTTTACGTGCCTCATTCAAGGCATACGGAGATAAGATTTGAGGATATTGCCCTTTGTAAGGACCTGCAGATTCTCACTTATTCCGAGCAGTCGGGTATCCACCTTGTGTCTGACCTTGAGTGCCGTAACTTTTACGCAACGGGTCATTCCGAGTACGATGCTGAGACCCTCGCAAAGGAGTACTTCCGTGATGTTGAAAAGGGACTTCCCATAAAGGTTCCCTTCAACTATTTCCCTGACGACGACCCCACAAAAAAGCCTATTGTTACCTGGAGAAATGTAGGTACACTTATGTTCACTAACTGGCTGAACTACTTCGTTTACCAGAGAACACCGTATGATATTAATGATATTTAATTTTGAAGCGTTTCTGATCTTGCAGTCAGGAACGCTTTTTGACAATTCGGACGGTTGACTTTTTTCTTTTAAAGGAGTAAAATGAGGTCATAAACTTAAAGGAGGAAAAGAAATGAAAAACACGATGAAAAAAATCTTATGCACATTCCTTGTTGTGGTAATGTGCCTGACATCAGCACCATTGCAGGGCTTTGTAGGTATGGAGTGGCCGAGCCTTCCTGAAATCAACTTTGGCGAATTTGAACTGCCGAAACTTGATTTTGGTGCATGGTTTAGCAGCAAGGCAAGTGCGGCAACAGAGGGTTACTATACCTACACCGTAACAAACGGCAAAGCGACTATAACAGATGTTAACACATCAATCAGCGGTGACATAACTATACCCGCCACACTTGGCGGTTACAGTGTTACTACTATAGGTGATTATGCTTTTGCTTATTGCGACAGCCTCACAAGCGTTACAATCCCCGACAGTGTTACGACTATAGGTGAGAGGGCTTTCTATTCTTGCAACAGCCTTACAAGTATAACAATAGGTGACAGTGTAACGACTATAGGTTATGATGCTTTCGCTTATTGCTACAGCCTCACAAGTGTAACAATCCCGGACAGTGTAACGACTATAGGTGATTGGGCTTTCGTTTGTTGTCGCAGCCTCACAAGTATAACAATCCCAAACAGTGTAACAACTATAGGCAGTGGTGCTTTTGGTGAATGCTATAATCTCACAAACGCAACAATCGGTGACAGTGTAGCAACAATCGGTGAAGGGGCTTTTTTTGATTGTCACAGTCTAACAAATGTCACTATACCAGCCAGTGTAACATCTATAGAAGAAAGTGTTTGGTACGGATGTAATAATTTAAAAAGTATAACAGTAGATTCCAATAACACGAAGTATTCTAGTGATAGTAGGGGCGTCCTTTTCAATAAGGACAAATCAATTTTGTTGCAGTATCCTGCTGGAAATATAAGTGATGTATATATTATCCCTGATAGTGTTGTAACTGTCTTCGGATTTGCTTTTTGTAGTTGCACAAATCTTGTAAGTGTAGAAATTGGAAACAATGTAACAGATATTGAAAATGCGGCTTTTGCAAGATGTAATAATCTAAAAAGTATTACTATTCCTGATAGTGTAACAATAATCGGTACTGCTGCTTTTGTGGATTGCTATAATCTTTCCAATGTGACATTAGGAAACAGTGTAGAAAATATAGGTGAAAGTGCTTTTTCCGGTTGTTCAAATCTTATTAATATAACAATTCCAGACAGTGTAACAACTATAGACATGGATGCTTTCTTATCTTGCGACAGCCTCACAAGTATAACAATCCCGGACAGTGTAACGACTATAGGTGATAGGGCTTTCTATTATTGCGACAGCCTCACAGATGTTTACTATAATGGTACGGAAGAACAGTGGAAGAAAATTACAATTGGTTCACTTAATGACTGTTTAACCGGTGCAACTATTCATTATAATTACAAACCTACTCCAACATCTTACTTCATGGTCTCCTCTGACACCTACTCAGTAGATTCAATTAATCGTAAAGAAACAGCCACATATAAAATTCATTTGCTTGATGAAAACAGTGACTTCTTACCTGTTGATAATGTGACAGTTCAAAATAATACAACAGATATTGTAAATATCTCAACTAATAAAGTTTCTGAAACAGAGCTTGAACTCACAGTTGAACCTATAAAAGACGGTGAAGCTTCAATCAGTCTTTTCAATGGCGACGGTAGTGTCGAGCAGTTCTTCAATTTTACTGTTTATTCAAATACCACTACATACAGAGCTGACCAAGTTCCTGTTACAAATGAGAAGTTAAAAACAAACTTCTCTCGTGGCGACCTGACAGTAGATAATTTTGAATACAAGTTCGATGAAAACAAAGGCAAATATATCGCCACAATGGATGTATATAACAGCTCAGGTGCTATTGGTGTTGTTGCGGCTTATACACAAGACGGCAAGATTTCTGACATTGAACAAGTCGACCCTTATGTTCCTCTGCCGGGAGATTTCGGTGAGTTCCTTGTTTACCTCGGTGCAGGTGCAGTCGGTATTCTTAAAGGCGAAAATTGGAATTACCGTTTTGCAGGTGACAGCCAAAAGACAAGTATAGAAATTGAAGTTCCCGAAGACGGTTATCTTACAGTTTCATGTGATGTAACAGCAGACAATGCGGCGTTTATTTATAACTTGGTTTCTATCGGTGTAGATTTTGCTTTCAAAACTGCAGAAGTTATTGATGTCTTAGGAACTGATACAGATAAGCTTGCAAAGGATACAACAAAAACTCTTGCTAAAAAGGTTTCCGAGTACTTCAACGAAGACAGTGAGTGGACTGCAGGTGCAATAAAGAAACTTGCTAAAACGCTTTCAAAGCAGTTCAATATGGCTTATCTTGAAGAAATAAGTGTTCTCTCATTGGAAATGCTTGATGAAATGTACAAAAATGTCGGTGAAGATTTCTCTGATGCAGTACTTGATGTTATCATAGACCTTACAAAAGAAGAAATCAAAGAGTTCGGCGTAATGGCTGCCGCAAAGAAACTCGTTAAAGATAAGGTAATTGGTACAGCAGAAAAAACACTGCTTAAAGCGGCAAGCATAATGTTTGACGGTGGTAGTTATATCAATCTTCTTAACAGCATTTTAGGTGCATACCGTTACAATGTCGGCACAGGTAAAACAATGGTAGTTTTCAAACCAAAAGGTGAAGACGGATTCATTTGCAAAGATACAATCAAAGTTAAATCAGATATAATTACAGATGAAGTGTTGCTTCACACCTATGTAATCAAAGATACTCAAAAGGAAGATGCTTTTGTAAGAAAAACAATATATTCAGATTTCAACAGGGGTGACGGTTTAAGAAAAGAAGAGCTTTCTATTGACTTGAATCGTATAGTTGAAATTCATGAGATTTCTTTATGGAAAAACGGTCAGGAAGTTTTTGATACATTCACAGCAACTGTTGAAATGAATCTTCCGTCATATATAGACCGAAGAACATGCAGTATATACCGAGTTGAAAAAGACGGTACATATACAAAGCTCGATACAAAAATAGAAGGTAATAAGATTATTTTTGAAACAGACCACTTCAGTGAATATATCTTAACAGGCGTTGTTGAAGATTTACAAGAAACCACGCCTTGTGATGTTCATATTTATGAAGAAGTAAGAACCGAGCCTTCATGTACTGAAGAAGGTTCAATAACTTACACATGTTACTGTGGCGACACTTACACCAAAACAATCGAACCCACAGGACACACCTTTGAAGACGGAGCTTCGAAATGTTCAAACTGCGATTTTGATAAATCAGATGATTGCTCCTGCTCTTGCCATAAAGGCGGTATAAGCGGTTTCTTCTTCAAGCTCATCCTCTTCTTCCAGAAGATATTCAAAACAAACAAAACCTGCTCTTGCGGAGTTAATCATTATTAATGTAAAAAGGGAACGGCTCAAAACCGTTCCCTTAACTTTTGTGCGCCGGCGTGAAAAAATTTTCTCCAAACTGTTGCTATCAAAAAAAAGAGGTGCTATAATACAATATTATATTGGGAAGTGTTTTTCCAATGGCTTACTATAGTGAGGAGTTGTTTTATATGAATATTGGAATTTACGGCTACGGCAATCTCGGAAAGGGCGTTGAGGATGCAATCAAAAGAAATCCCGACATGACCCTTACTGCAGTTTTTACAAGACGCAGTCCCGAAAGCCTTAAAATAGCAACTGAAAATGTGCCCGTTGTAAATGCAAGTGAAATCACCGACTGGGCAGATAAAATTGATGTGCTCATTCTCTGCGGCGGCAGTGCAACAGACCTTCCCGAAATGACACCCGAGCTTGCTAAATACTTTAACGTTGTTGATTCATACGACAACCATTCAAATATTCCCGTGCATTTTGCAAACGTTGATAAAAATGCGACCGAGCATAAGAAAACTGCACTCATTTCCTGCGGCTGGGACCCGGGTATGTTCTCGCTTAACCGACTTTATGCTTCATGCGTACTTCCCGACGGTGCAGATTATACCTTCTGGGGCAAGGGCGTTTCTCAGGGTCACTCCGATGCAATAAGAAGAATCAACGGCGTTATTGATGCCCGTCAGTACACTGTTCCCGTTGAAAAGGCTATGAACAAAGTAAGAAGCGGTGAAACACCTGAGTTTACTGCAAGAGATAAGCACAAGAGAGAATGCTTTGTTGTTGCGGAAGACGGTGCAGACAAAGAGAGAATCGAAAGAGAAATCGTAACAATGCCTGCCTACTTTGAGCCCTACGATACAACCGTTCACTTTATCACTATGGATGAAATGAAGAAAAATCACAGCGAGCTTCCCCACGGCGGAAGTGTAATCCGTACGGGTGTTACAGGCAAAGACGATTGCCACAAGCAGGTAATTGAATATAAGCTCACCCTTGACTCCAACCCCGAGTTTACGGGCAGTGTACTTGTAGCCTTCTCTAGAGCAGTATGCCGTATGGCAAAACGAGGCGACTACGGCTGTAAGACCGTTTTTGATATCGCACCCGTAGACATTTCAGCTACAGACAGAAGCGAACTTATCGCTCATATGCTGTAAGATATAATTTTGGAAAGAAGAAAGAATTATGATTTGTGAAAATATCAGCGTAAAGGGTGCAAACCTTAACTTTGCGGATTTTGATGTAACCGAGCTTGCAAAGAAGTACGGCACACCTCTTTACCTTATGGACGAAAACAGAATAAGAATGAATTGCCGCACCTACCTTAAGGCTATGAATGAGTTTTTCGGTGAGGGAAGTAAGCCTCTTTTTGCAAGTAAGGCTTGCTGCTTCAAGCGCATTTACGAGATTATGAAAGAGGAAGGTATGAGTATCGACCTTGTATCTCCCGGCGAAATCTTCACCGCCATGAAAGCAGGCTTCCCTATGGAAAACAGCTACTTCCACGGCAACAACAAAACCGACAGCGATATCTCTTATGCAATTGACTGCGGTGTGGGCTACTTCATGGTTGACAATATGTGCGAAATGAGAGCAATCGACTCAATCGCAAAGGAAAAGGGCATCACTCAGAAGGTGATTCTCCGCCTCACTCCCGGTATCGACCCTCACACCTACGCAGCTGTTGCAACGGGTAAGGTTGATTCCAAATTCGGTATCGCAATTGAAACAAATCAGGCAGCCGAGTTTGTCAAAGAAGCAGTAGGCTTTGAGAATATAAAAATCGTCGGCTACCACTGCCATGTAGGTTCTCAGGTCTTTGACGAAGAGGGCACCGTTTACCTTGATGCAGCTACAATTATGCTCACCTTTGCTAATGATATGCTTGTGAAGTACGGTGTTGAGCCTCAGATTCTCAATATGGGCGGCGGTTACGGTGTAAGATACACCGAGGAAGATCCTCATATGAATATACCGGCTAATATCGAGAAGCTTTCTTCACATATTAAAGCTACTGTAGAAAAGCTTGGTATGCCTATGCCGAAGATTCTTATGGAGCCGGGCAGAAGTATCGTTGCTGACGCAGGTATGACCCTTTACTCCGTAGGTACAATCAAGGAGATTACCGGCTACAAAAACTACGTTTCAATTGACGGCGGTATGACCGACAACCCACGCTTTGCACTTTACGGCTCAAAGTATACTGTTCTCCTGGCTAACCGTATGAGCGAAAAGGCAGATTTCACTTGTGATGTGGTTGGTCGCTGCTGTGAAAGCGGCGACATTATTCAGCCTGACATTACAATGCCCAAGCCCGTAAGAGGTGACCTTGTTGCTGTTCTTACAACGGGTGCGTACAACTACTCAATGGCTTCAAACTACAACCGCATTCCAAGACCTCCCGTAGTTATGCTTTCAGAGGGTAAGGATTACCTTGCAGTCAAGAGAGAAAGCTTTGAGGATTTAACGAGAAATGACATCTGATAAAATGACAATCCGAAAAGCAGTTAAAGACGACCTCCCGCACATTTTTGAAATCTATGCCTGTGCAAGAAATTTCATGGCAGAAAACGGCAACCCTAATCAGTGGGGGGACATTAAGCCAAGAAAAGAGCTTGTTGAAAGCGATATAGAAAAAGGAATTTCTTACGTCTGCGAAAAGGACGGGGAAATCCTCGGCGTGTTCGCTTTTATTTGCGGCGAAGACCCTACCTACAAAATCATATACGACGGTGAGTGGTTAAATGATAAACCCTATGCAGTTATACACCGTATTGCTTCGTCGGGTAAGGTCAAGGGTACGGGTGAATTCTGTTTGAAATGGGCGCTTTCTCAGTATCCCAATATCAGAATCGATACCCACAGGGATAACACCGTTATGCGTTACCTTATGGATAAGCTGGGCTTTGCTTATTGCGGAATTATACACCTTGAGGACGGCGACGAAAGACTTGCCTTTCAGAAAATTATATAAAAATATCTCCGTGTTTCTTTTGAAAATACGGAGATTAAATTTTGCTTTGGACACACCGAGTACATAAGCCTGTGATAAGGTTAAGACAGTAAAGGAGATGGTATCCTGTGTATAAGATATTGGTTTGTGACGATGAAATAAAAATCAGGGAAACAATAAAGGATTATCTGACAGCAAAGGGGATGGATGTTACCCTTGCAAAAGACGGAAAAATTGCAGTTCAGAAAGCAGAAACAGACCCCTTTGATTTAATAATACTTGACGTAATGATGCCCAATTTAAACGGCATTGAAGCCTGTAAGGAAATAAGGAGCTTTACGGACACACCCATACTTTTTCTCTCGGCTTTAGGTGAGGAAGAAGATTTACTTATGGGATACAAAAGCGGTGCAGATGATTACATAATAAAACCCTTTCCGCTTTCTGTGCTTACGGAAAAAATACTCACTATGATTAAACGCAGTAAGGGTGCAAACAAAGATAACAAAATTGAATGCTCGGGAATAACACTTGACCTTGGAAGCCAGAAGGTTTTTATCGGTGAAAACGAAATTAAGCTTCAGAGTAAATCTTTCTCACTTTTGCATCTGCTTATGCAGAATAAGGGCATAGTCCTTGACAGGGAGAAAATTCTTGTTAAAGTGTGGGGCTACGGCTTTGAGGGCGAAGTAAGAGCTGTCGATACCCACATAAAGAAAATCAGAAAGGCTCTCGGTGAAAAAGCAAACCTTATTGAAACGGTTATCGGTGTAGGGTACACATTCAAAGAAAAATAAGGAGGAGTAATTATGACGAAGAAAAAGTTAGTGGGACTTATATCTTTGGGATTTGCAGTGATGTTTGTTGTTTGTTCTGTAATGTTGTTTCTGGCGTGTATGACCGCGGAGAGTTTCAGAAACACAACTGATAAAATTAACGAAAACATAGAATACACTTTATCGCGATACGAAGAAAAGTATCAGAGCGAAAAAGAGATTGAGAAAAACCTCAACGAACTTTTCAGCGATGCAAGCCGTTCTTTTAATCAGTATCCGTATATATTTGCCTTGATTGAACCTGAAACCGGCGAAGTTGTCGGACAAACCGGAAGCTATATTTCTTTCAAGCAGAATCTCGATGATGAATGGACTTACCTTAATATTGAGCCTTATCTTACATCTGAAATAAAAAAGCAACTGCTTGATTATCGCAATAAGCTTAAATCAAAACAGTTCTACATATACAGAATGAGTTTTAATATATCTTCAGGTGAATATATACCTGTCGATATGGATATCGGTTTTTATGATTTGTATGAAAAAGAAACCGTGAAGTTTACTGATTATGAGCCAGAGCTTGAGATAATTGAAGAGGCTGAGTTTTATCTTTTCAACTATATCTTTCATGATCTTGACGAAAAGCACATCAACCACAGATACTACAATGACCTCAGAGAGTTTGTAACTGAGGTTGCCGAAGAAGTAAAAGCAGGCGAGCATCTTAATGGTGGCGGAGGCTTTAAAGGAAACGATAAGGTGTATTACAGAGGCATAGACAGAATAAACAAGAAAGAGTATGTCAGTTGTTTTGCTGCTACGCACAATCAGTACTATGACACGCTTACAAAAACGGCATTCGGACATACAACCGTTATGCTTTTGTTCTTATTTCTTATTATTTACCTTATTGTTGTCAAAGTCGCCTCAAAGCTCTACGACAAAAATCAAAAGCTCAACCAATCTCTCCGTGCCTTTACTTCAGCTGCAGCCCACGAGCTGAAAACACCACTTTCCGTAATTCAGAATCAGTGTGAATGCATAATCGAAAACGTCGCACCTGAAAAGAATGAGGACTACATAAAATCCGTCTACGATGAAGCGGTGAGAATGAACGGAATTGTAAGTAGCTTTCTGCAGTACAACCGACTTGTAAACACAGACAAACTGCAGAAAGAAAAATGCTCTCTTCGTGAAATTGTGCTGACGGAAACTGAGAAGTACAAAGCCTTCGCAGATATGAGAGGTGTTACAATTAATGCAGAAATCTCAGCTGATGAAATAACGGTAAACTGCAACCGTGACCTTATCTCAATGGCAGTTGATAACTACCTTTCAAATGCAATAAAGTACGCTACAGGTGAAAAGAAAGTTACAGTAAAACTGCAGAACAGCAGATTTTCAGTTTACAATACTTGTGATGGTATAAGTGCAGACACTGCTGACTCAATGTGGGATATACTTTCACGGGATAACAAAGCAAGAACAAAAGACGGCTCTTCAACAGGTATGGGACTTCCCATCTGTGCTGAGATTTTTAAGGCTCACGGCTATGAGTACGGTTACAGAAATGTGAAAGGCGGAGCGGAATTTTATTTCAGTGCACATTAAAAGTTAACTTTGCAATCCCCAAAAAAGGAGGAGTAATTATGACGAAGAAAAAGTTAGCGGCTTTTATATCGCTTGCATTTGCGGTAATAATGATTATTACATCAGTAATGCTTTTTTATGCTTACATGCCGTCGTTAAATTTTGTTGGAAATTATGAACTTATGAATAGCAATATCAATAATAACATCAATATATATAATCTCACATACAACAGATTTGAAGATGCAATGGACTTCAATAGTTTAATGGGAGCAATAAATGGTAACACTATAAGATTAACCCCGACCATTTATGCACTTATTGACCCTGAAACCGGTGAAATTGTTGAACAGTCGTCTAGCACTATCAGTATAAGCTATATAGACAAAAGCGAACGCAGAAGAAAAGTAAGTTTTAATGCTGATAAATATATGACTACTGAGGTGAAGAATGTTTTTCTCGAACTTGAAGAATCGGGAAATGGTAGTTATGTAGAGATTGCTAAGATTGAACTTAAAGAATCTGAAGAAAATTTTGAAATCATTTCGATGTTGCTTAGTTCTTATGACGGTGAAACCCGTGAAATTCGCTTTTCTGATGAAAAACCTGATTTAATAATAGATGGTCATGATGGGGAAAGTAACATTGGTTACGCAATCTATGAACCTGATGAGAGTCACTTCAACCACAGATATTACGAATGGCTGAGAAACTTTATTGCTAAAAAAGCTGAAGAAGTAAAGGCAGGTAAATACAAAAACGGCGGAGGCGGTTTTACAGGCAGCAAAGAGGCTTATTATTGCGGTCTTAGGGAAATCGGAGATAAAACTTATGTAATGTGTATTGCTTCAACCCATAGTCGTTATTACGATACATTAAAATATACATCTTTCACAGAATCGCTCATAATCATTCTTGTTCTGTTCACTCTCATTTACGGTGCAGTTATAATCGCAGCCTCAAAGCTCTATGACAAAAATCAAAAGCTCAACCAATCTCTCCGTGCCTTCACCTCAGCTGCAGCCCACGAGCTGAAAACACCCCTTTCCGTAATTCAGAATCAGTGCGAGTGCATAATTGAAAATGTCGCACCTGAAAAGAATGAGGACTACATAAAATCCGTCTACGATGAAGCGGTGAGAATGAACGGAATTGTAAGTAGCTTTCTGCAGTACAACCGACTTGTAAATGCAGACAAACTGCAGAAGGAAAAATGCTCTCTTCGTGAAATTGTGCTGACGGAAACTGAGAAGTACAAAGCCTTTGCAGATATGAGAGGCGTTACAATTAATGCAGAAATCCCAGCTGATGAAATAACCGTAAACTGCAACCGTGACCTTATCTCAATGGCAGTAGATAACTACCTTTCAAACGCAATAAAGTACGCTACAGGTGAAAAGAGAGTTACATTAAAACTGCAGAATAGCAGATTTTCAGTTTACAATACTTGTGAGGGTATAAGTGCAGACACAGCAGAATCAATGTGGGATATACTTTCACGGGATAACAAAGCAAGAACAAAAGACGGCTCTTCAACAGGTATGGGACTTCCCATCTGTGCTGAGATTTTCAAAGCACACGGCTATGAGTACGGATACAGAAACGTGAAAGACGGTGTTGAGTTCTATTTTGCGGCAAAATAGGATAATTAAACCTCTTGCCTTTTTGACTTCAGGGTGATATAATTAACCTCAGAAAATGAAAAGGAGGGGAGATTATGTCAAATATCTGGCATGACATATCACCGAAAAGAATCCATCCCGAAAACTTCATGTGCGTTGTTGAAATTTCAAAGGGCAGCAAGAAAAAGTATGAGCTTGATAAGGAAACAGGCTTTCTTATGCTTGACAGAATTCTGCACACCTCAACTCACTATCCCGCAAACTACGGCTTCATTCCCCGTACCTACGGCGATGACGGTGACCCCCTTGATGTGCTTCTTATCTGCTCTGAGCCTATTGAACCCCTTACTCTCGTAAAGGCTTATCCCATCGGTGTGATTTCAATGATTGACAACGGTAGAAACGACGAGAAGATTATTGCAATTCCCTTTAATGACCCTAACTACAATATGTACACAGATATTGACCAGCTTCCTTCGCATATTTTTGAAGAGATGCGTCACTTTTTTACGGTTTATAAAAATCTTGAAAACAAGACCACAGCCGTTAATGAAGTAGGTGCAAGAGACGAAGCAGTTAAGGTTATTGCCGAAGCCATTGATCACTATGTAGACTGTTTCTGTAAGTAATTAAAAAAAGCAAGTCAAAAGCATTTTAGCCTTGACTTGCTGTTTTTTTCTCTTTTAAATCTTAAACTTCTTAAGCGTACCATCTTTTGCCGCCTGACGGATAATCGTTTTGTAAATTCCGTGCTTCATCATAGAGGTCATGAGTGAAGCCAGCTCCTTAGGCGACTGTCTTACAGGTTTGTTGAGCCATGTCCACACAATGTTGGCAAGACCTGCTGCCATAAACTGGAAAAGGTATACAGTAAGCTCACTGGCTTCCTCCTCAACAACAGGGGAGATAGCCTTTACAAAGGATTCACCCATAGTAACGTTACCCTTGTCACTGAGAATTACAAGACAGACTTCTCTTTCTTTTTCTGAAACCTCAAGCACTGCGGCAATTGAATCCTGAAGGTCTTCGCCGTTTGCTCTTGATTTTTTGTAAGCATCAATGAGAGCTGCAAGAAGCTCTGTTACAATTTCGTCGTAAAGGTCATACTGAGTGTTATAGTGTCTGTAAAAGGTGCTTCGGTTAATGTCAGCACCTGAGCAGATTTCCTTAATGCTTATTGTATGTATGGATTTTGTTTTCATAAGTTCAATAAGGCTGGCCTTAAGAAGAGCCTTGGTCATTTTTACTCTGCGGCCGTCTGTGCTTTCTGCCATTTTTAACGTCTCCTTTTCAAATACTGCAAGTATATTATACACTATTTCAAAAATAAATGCAACACTATGTATTATAATAATCATAATGATTTTAATAGTACATAAGTTTGAATATTTTTTTAAAATAATCTGTTCAAAACAGTAAACTTGTGGTAAGATATAAAAAATGCTGTAAAATCAAGGTGATTAAAATGCTTAACGTTAACTCTGTTACAAAAAAATTCGGAAAGATAACAGCTAACGACAACGTGAGCTTTACGGTGGACAGCGGAGAAATTGCAATTCTTCTCGGTCCCAACGGTGCAGGCAAATCCACCATCATAAAATGCATAACAGGCCTTTTGCGCTTCAGCGGCGAAGTTACCCTTAACGGATATATGAATAAAACCCTTGAGGCAAAGTCTCTTATCGGATATATTCCCGAAATGCCTGCAGTTTACGATATGCTTACAGTAGGTGAGCATCTTGAATTTATCCTGAGAGCTTATCAGATGGATGACGACGGAACAGGTGAGGAGCTTCTTTCACGTTTTGAACTTCTTGATAAAAGGGATAAGCTTGGCAAAGAGCTTTCAAAGGGTATGCAGCAAAAACTTTCAATCTGCTGCGCACTTGTACATAAGCCTGAAATTGTAATTTTCGATGAGCCTATGGTGGGCCTCGACCCGCACGCAATAAAGCAGCTTAAGGAGGTTTTTCTTGAGCTTAAAGAAAAGGGCGCTTCAGTGCTTATCAGTACCCATATGCTTGACAGCGTTGAGGATTTCTGGGATACTGCTTATATTATGGATAAGGGAAAGCTTGTTGCTCAGAAGAAGAGCAGCGACACTGAGGGCGAAAGCCTTGAACAGCTGTTTTTCAGAATTACGGAAAGCGGTGACGAAAAATGAAAGCCCTTTCCTATCTTGTACTGAGAAAATTCAAAAACCGTTTTCTTGAAATTGTAAAAAAGCCGTCGCAGCTTATACTGCTTATTGTTTTTGTTTTGCTTATAGGCTTTACAGCTTTTTCTTCTGAGATTACCCACTACGATGAGTTCAGAGATATTAACGAGCTTTACTCCGCAGTAATGCTTCTTTATACAGTGGTTTTTGTGCTCGTGAGCAAAAACGGCTTTTCCAACGGTGCCTCAATTTTTTCAATGGCTGACGTAAATCTGCTTTTTGTTTCGCCCTTCAAAAACACAACGGTTCTCTTTTACGGACTGTTAAGCCAACTCGGTCGGTCGCTGACATTGGGTCTTTTCATTCTTTATCAGTCGGCTCTTGTAAGAAGCACCTATGGTGTAGGCTTTTCTGCACTTGTGTATATTCTGATTGGCTACGGAATTACAGTATTTTTGTCGCAGATGCTTGCTATGCTGATTTATTCTCTTACAAGCTCAAATGACAAAAATTGCCTGATAGCAAAAATAGGTTTCTATTCTGTAATAGGTGTCTACGTTTTACTGCTTATATACAAATGTATTGCACTCGGCGGTGTGAATCTTCAGAATCTTGTAGCTGTTTCAGGAACGACACTTTTAAAATCCTTCCCCGTCAGCGGAATGATGAGCGTTTTGGTCGAAGGTATGATTTCAGCCGATGTAAAACTTATATTATACGGTATTGCTTATGCTGTTTTGTTCTGTGTAGTTTTCTATACCATAATATCTTTCACAGCCAAGGACTTCTATGAGGACGTACTCAAAAGTGCAGAGGTTTCCTTTACGGCAATCACTGCAAGAAAAGAGGGTAAGGCTCAGGAGAATACACCGAGAAACGTCAAGGTTGGAAAAACAGGCTTCAAAAGCGGTATCGGAGCGACAGCTCTATACGAAAAACACAAAATCGAAAACAGACGAAGCCGTACCTTTATGGTCAGCGGAGTTTCAATTGTTTTTGTTTTACTTACTGCGGTATACTGCTACGTAATGCCTGAGCCGATAGGAATTTTTGCACTGAACGTTTATATGCTTACAATCGGCGTTGGTACGGGCAGATGGGCAAAGGAGCTTCTTCAGCCTTACGTTTATCTTATACCTGAGAAAAACTCAAAAAAGCTTTTCAATATATTGAGAGAGCAGTTTCCGTCAATGGCGGTGGAAAGTGTACTGTGTTTTATACCGGTGTATCTGATTCTGAAGCTCAGCATAGCTGAAATTGTCGGAATGATAGTTGCAAGAATAACCTTCGGTTTTCTGTTCATCGGAATCAATCTGATACTTCAACGCCTTTTCGGTTCAAGTGACAAAAAGCTTCTGGTGATAACGGTGTACTTTGTATTCATACTGCTGTTCTCAGTACCTGCAATAGCTGCAGGGGTGCTTCTGGGAATGTATTTACCGTTTAACCCTGAGTTTGCTTATTTTGCTGTTGCACTTATTAATGTGCCGGTTTCAGCTGTAATACTTTTCTGCTGCAGAAATATATTGGAGTATGCAGACTATAATAACAAATAAATAAAAAGGAGAAACATTATGAAAGGAATTATTCTTGCAGGCGGTTCGGGAACAAGACTTTACCCACTTACAATGGTAATGTCAAAGCAGCTTCTTCCCGTTTATGACAAGCCCATGATTTATTATCCTCTTTCAACTCTTATGCTGGCAGGTATCAAGGATATACTTATTATATCAACTCCCACCGATCTGCCGAATTTTAAAAGGCTTCTCGGAAACGGCGAAAACTTCGGTATTAATTTAAGCTACGCCGAACAGCCCTCACCTGACGGACTTGCTCAGGCATTTATAATCGGTGAAGAGTTTATCGGCAATGATTGCTGTGCTATGGTACTTGGCGACAATATTTTCTACGGAAACGGTTTTACAAAAACTCTGCTTGAAGCAAAGGAAAACGCAGAAAAGGGTGTTGCAACCGTATTCGGATATTATGTTGAAGACCCTGAGCGTTTCGGTGTAGTTGAATTTGATGAGAACCAGAATGTAATCTCAATTGAGGAAAAGCCGAAGAATCCCAAATCAAATTACTGCGTAACGGGGCTTTACTTCTACGATAACAGAGTAGCGTCCTTTGCTAAGAGCATCGAAAAAAGCGCAAGAGGGGAGTATGAAATTACTGACCTCAATGTGCGTTATCTCAAAGAGAACGCTCTTTCGGTTAAGCTTCTGGGCAGAGGTTTTGCGTGGCTAGATACGGGTACAATGGAGAGCCTCAGCGATGCATCCGATTTTGTTCGTATGGTTGAAAGCAGACAGTCAATTATGATTTCTGCTCCTGAGGAGATTGCGTATATCAAAGACTGGATTGACAGTGAAACGCTTCTTAAGGCTGCTGAAAGATACGGCAAATCCACCTACGGCGCACATCTGAGAAAGGTAGCCGAGGGTAAGTACAAGTATTAATTATACTCTAAATATAATAGAGCAACCGTCGGGATATCTCCGACGGTTTTAGTTTCTATATATAGAAGAAACTATGATTAGTAAAAAATAATACAAGATACAGTGTGAAAATGGTCGGTTAATGCTAAAACACACGGAGTAGTGTGCACAAAGTAAAGCAAAACCAAAAAAACTTGTTGAAAACTGTTGACAAAAGTAGCGATAGGTGATAATATAAACAAGCTTTCTCGCGGAAACGGTTGAGAGAGCACAAACCAAGTCAAGAAAAAACTTAAAAAAAGTTTGAAAAAAGGCTTGACAAGAGAGAGTATGTATGATATACTCTTTGAGCTGTCTTCGAGACGGAATAGTTGAGAGGATAGCAATTGGACCTTGAAAATTAAACAACGAGATAAGAAAAGGAACCCGAGATTCGATAGTCTGAGGACTATCAACGAAGAGTTTAAAAAGTACTTTTCAAACAGTAATACGGAAGCTAAATAGCGAAGTATAAAATAAGTCAGCAATGACGAAATGAGCGACAAAGCTCTGAAAATGATTTGAACAGCTCAGGCTGTTTTAATACAATTTTTAGAGAGTTTGATCCTGGCTCAGGACGAACGCTGGCGGCGTGCCTAACACATGCAAGTCGAACGA
>JBGVGM010000049.1:0-12411 GCA_045121655.1 Acutalibacteraceae bacterium
TGTAACAATCATACCGGCTTCCTAACGTTCAGAATGGTTTCTACTGTCTGCTGCGGTGTTTGGTTGGAATTGTCCAGCCAAAAGCCGATCCGTGGTGTTGTCTGCATTTTACTAAATACAAATTCAATGTATACAGAAAGATATAAGGAGTGGGAGGGATT
Source organism: Acutalibacteraceae bacterium (assembly GCA_045121655.1). Classification (GTDB taxonomy): domain Bacteria; phylum Bacillota; class Clostridia; order Oscillospirales; family Acutalibacteraceae; genus UBA6857. The sequence continues at coordinate 162 of JBGVGM010000049.1, forward strand.
CCGCCGTAGTTGGCATTGTAGGAAAATCCAAAAGTTTAGATTTTCTCAAAATGCTTATCTTTTGGTCTTTGGTTCGGAATAGTGTAGTGCTGGCGGTCTATCTATTGTTTTCGGTTGCTTGCTTCTTTACCGTACATGAGCATTCTCAACGGGCTTAAATAGTATGAACTTATCGTATGCTATCTCAATCCACCTGAATTTGCATAATTTCAAATTCGGATTTGGCTTAACTTCGGCTTAAATTGGTTTAAGGTTTGGCTTAAACACCTTAGATAAGTCCTGTTTAGTTCAGATATAGCAACTTATAGAAAGTTATTAGTCAATCGGCTTCATTGTGGGGAAGAGAAGCACATCTCTGATTGCAGGTGAATCGGTCATAAGCATTACCATTCTGTCGATACCGAAGCCGATGCCGCCTGTGGGTGCCATACCGTATTCAAGTGCGCAAAGGAAATCTTCGTCAGTTGTGTTTGCTTCTTCGTCGCCCTGCTTGAGGAGCTCTTCCTGAGCCTTGAAGCGTTCTCTCTGGTCGATGGGGTCGTTAAGCTCGGAATATGCATTTGCCATTTCCCAACCGTTCATGAAGAACTCGAAGCGCTCAACATAATCGGGGTTTTCAGGCTTTCTTTTTGTAAGGGGTGAAATTTCAACGGGGTGATCCATAAGGAAGGTGGGCTGAATAAGGTGGTGCTCAACGAATTCTTCAAAGAAGAGGTTGAGAATATCGCCCTTCTTGTGTCTCTTTTCGAACTCAATGCCCTTTTCCTTAGCGAGAGCCTTAGCTTCTTCGTCTGTCTTGATTTCATTGAAGTCAACGCCTGCATACTTTTTGACTGCGTCAACCATTGTGATTCTCTCGAAGGGCTTACCGAGATCCATTTCAACACCACCAAATGTAATCTTGGTTGTGCCGAGAACCTCTTGAGCTACGTGACGGTAAAGGTTTTCTGTAAGGTCCATCATACCGTGGTAGTCAGTATACGCCTGGTAGAGCTCCATAAGAGTGAACTCGGGGTTGTGTCTTGTGTCGAGGCCTTCGTTACGGAAAACTCGACCGATTTCGTATACTCTTTCAAGTCCGCCTACGATAAGTCTCTTAAGGTAAAGTTCAAGCGAAATTCTGAGCTTGAAATCTTCGCTAAGTGCATTGAAATGAGTCTCAAAGGGTCTTGCTGCTGCACCGCCTGCGTTTGAAACAAGCATTGGTGTTTCAACTTCGATAAAGCCCTCTGAATCAAGATACTTTCTGATTGCTCTGATAATAAGTGAACGCTTTACAAGAGCATCCTTTGACTCGTCATTCATAATAAGGTCGAGATAACGCTGACGATATCTTGTGTCGGTATTGGTAAGACCATGGAACTTTTCAGGAAGAGGGAGAAGTGACTTTGAAAGAAGGGTTACCTTTTCTGCATGGATTGAGATTTCGCCTGTTTTTGTTTTGAAAACAGAACCCTCAATACCGATGATGTCACCGATATCAAGCTTCTTGAATGCCTTGTATTCTTCTTCACCGAGACTGTCACGTGCAACATATGACTGAATGTTGCCCTTAAGATCCTTGATATTGCAGAAAGACGCCTTACCCATGATACGCTTTGACATCATACGGCCTGCAACACGTACTGTCTTGCCCTCAAGCTCGTCGTAGTTTTCCTTAACTACTGCACTGTGGTGAGTCCAGTCGTACTTTGTAATTACAAAGGGGTCATTACCCTCAGCCTGAAGAGCCTGAAGCTTGTCCACCCTGACTTTTCTTAATTCATTAACGTCCTGCTGAACTTCATTTGCAGGTGCGTTTGTAATGTTCTGCTCTGACATTTATTTCTGTCCTTTCGCTTTTACTTTGTGATTTCGATAACCTCGTACTTGATAATACCGATAGGAGCTTCAACCTCTACGATGTCGCCTGCTGCATGGCCGATAAGTGCCTTTGCAACGGGTGATTCGTCACTTGTAAGGTAGTCAACACCCTTGTCCTTTGAGGTTGATGTTGAAGAAATAATCTGATACTTATAAATATCACCGTATTCAATATCCTTGATTGTTACCTTTGAACCCATCTGGATAACGTCTGTGCTGAGTGCATCCTCGTCAATAAGCTTTGCTCTTGAAAGAATGTCCTCGATTTCACTGATACGTGCTTCAAGCTTACCCTGGTCATTTCTTGCTTCATCATATTCAGCATTTTCTGACAAGTCGCCGAATGAAAGAGCAACCTGAATCTTTTCTTTGATTTCCTGACGGCCTCTGACTCTTAAATCCTCAAGTTCAGTCTCAAGTTCTTTAAATCCGGCAGAAGTAAGCAAAATTTCCTGTGCCATATATATCTTCCTTTCGTGTGTATATATTTTAATTATAAACTGTCAGTGTAATATTATATAAAAATTTTTCCTTTATGTCAAGGGAAAAGTGCATGAAACATCAGCTTAATGCTTAAACTTATTTTCTACCCTTTCACCTGCAGGTGATTTTCACTAACTATTCACTTCCGTTAACCCTTTATTAACAATTCCACAACAGATATATCCAATAAAGTTGATAAATTCATTTATATAAATATCTTTACAGAAAGGAACCTGAACATTATGAAGAAAATATTATCCGTGCTTATGGTTTTTACCATGCTTTTCTCGTTAGCTGTTCCGTCTTTTGCTGAAGGCTATGAGGAGCTTCCCACAATTTATGTTATGGGCGCTCACAAAAACGATATTTATAACTCCAAAGGGGAAACAATCTATCCCCTTCAATCAGACATCGGTGCAATTATAAAAGAAGCTCTCGAGCCTTGCCTTAAAGAACTGGCAAAGGGCTTCATAACCAATGATTTCACTGACTATGCCAACGAATTCAACAATGCCATGGCACCGATTTATGAAGAGCTTATCCTTGACAAAAACGGTGATGTATCTAACGGCTCATACGCACGTTTTCAGTCCTCGGTTGACAATTGCCTCGGCAAAACCTCCGGCTATGAAACCTTCGATTGCAGACTGTGGTACGACTGGCGTGAATCGCCCATGAAAACTGCAACTGAGCTCAGAGATTATATTGATGATGTTATTGAAGCTACAGGAAAAAGCAAGGTACAAATTGTAGGCCGTTGCTACGGTGCAAATGTTATTGCCGCTTATCTTGAGCTTTATAAAAATCATGCAATAGAAAATGTTTCTGACATTTCTTATTATTCATCTTCCGTTCTCGGAATTGATTTTATGAGTGCTTTGTTCTCCGGTGAAATTTATCTTGATGACATCGCTATTGAAAATCTTCTGGACTATTATGTAGAAAAAGAGGAAATCATTGAAGATGTTACTGTAGCAACCCTTATTACTAGTCTTGTTGAAATAATCAGACAGGCAAAGCTTTTAGGTGTAACAGGTGAAGCTCTTGTAAAATTTGTCAATAGCTTCAAAAATGACCTTTTCCCCCTTATTATACGCAGCTCATACGGCAGTTGGCTTTCATACTGGGCAATGGTTACTCCTGAGCTTTATGAAAAGTCCAGAGACTTTGTTTTCAACACTGATGAGCTCAAGGCAGAATATGCGGGGCTGATTAAAAAAGCAGACAGCTTCTACTATACAGTACAGCTCAACACAGTAAATACTATGACTGAACTCAGAGAAGCAGGAATTAACTTCTACATCTTTGCTAAATATAACTTCCCCGAAATCCCCCTGTACGAGGGTGCTCAGGCTCAGGGTGATGCAGATACAACAGTATTCAGACAGTCCTTCGGAGGTACAGCTTCAGATTACGGTAAGGTGCTTTCTGAAAGCTACCTGAATTCTGTGCCGGAATCAGCAAATAAGTATATTTCTCCCGACAAAAAAATTGATGCTTCTACCTGCCTTTTCCCCGACACTACCTGGTTTATCAAGGATCTGCACCATGATTTCTTCTCCCCTCTTCATAAGATGTCATTTGAAATCATGCGTTATGACTGGACAGTTGAAAATGAAAAGTATCCCCAGTATCTTACCCACACAGGTAAGGGCGATAACATAGTCGATGAGCTTATCCCCACAGTAGGTACAGATGATGATTACCAAAAAGAGGAAAATAGCTTCTTCAAGAATCTGATTGAGTTCTTTTCAAGTCTTGTCAAATACCTTATAAGCCTTATTAAAAGTAAAATCTGATAAAATACAGGTCAGCAGAGTAAAATTTCTGCTGACTTGCTTTTTATTTGAATTGAACCTATTGCATTTTACTTTTCCTTTTGTTAAAATATAATAGAATAAATATGATTTAAAGGACGTGATACATTGAAAGCGATAATCGGTGGAAAAATCATTCTCAAAGACAGAATCGCTGAGGGCTGTGCCCTGCTCTATACAGATGTAATTGAGGGTATTGTGCCTGCAGATAATCTGCCTGACGGCTGTGAAATTATTGATGCAAAGGGTGGCTATGTTGCACCCGGTCTTATTGATATGCACATTCACGGCTATCTGGGCAAAGATGTATGCGATGGAGAAGAAGAGAGTATCCGGGTAATTTCAAAGGGACTTTTAGCTAACGGTGTAACAAGCTACCTTCCCACAACAATGACAGAGGATATGAATGTAATCCGCAAGGCTCTTGAGGTTTGCCGCAATCTTAAAGAAGAAAGCAAGACCTGGGACGGCAGTGAAATTTTGGGTTGCCACGCAGAGGGGCCCTTCATCAGCGAAAGCAAGAAGGGCGCTCAGGATGCAAAGTATATTCTTAAGCCTGACGCAAAATTTGTCAAGGAGTATGCTGACATCATCAAATCAATTACTCTTGCACCTGAAGAGGACGGAAACGATTTTGCAGCAATCCGTGAAATTGTCCGTGACACTGACGTTGTTGTTTCAATGGGACACACCTCTGCAGATTATAAAACTGCAATGGCAAGTGTGAATGCAGGTGTAAGCCACGCCACTCACCTTTTCAACGCAATGACTCCCCTTGCTCACCGCGCTCCCGGAGTTGTGGGTGCCGCACTGGGTTCAGACATCAGCTGTGAGGTTATAGTTGACACCTTCCATGTAGATGCGAGCCTTTACAATATGCTGTGGCTTCTCAAAGGCAGAAAGCTCTGCTTTATTACCGACTGCTTACCTGCAGGCGGACTTCCCGAGGGCGAATACACCTTAGGCGGTCAGAAGATTATCTATAAAGGTATCGTATGTAGGCTTGAGGACGGCACCGTTGCCGGCAGTGTACTGAAGCTCAACAAGGGCGTATGGAATGTATATACCAACTCAGATATTCCTCTTTACGAATGTGTAAACTGTGCTTCACTGAATGTTGCAACAACACTTGGAATCGAAAAGAAAAAGGGTTCACTTGAAATCGGAAAAGATGCTGATATTATCATTACCGACAGTGAATTCAATATAGAAAAAACCATTATCAAAGGAGTAACCAGATATGAATCTTAAAGTAAAAGCAAAGCTTGACCCTCAGTTTGAACCCCTTTCAATTGTTGTCCGTGAAATGCGCGAGGCAACAAAGGATAACGGTCAGGATATCATAATTGCCGCTGAAAGAAACGACGGCTATGTAACTACATACAAAACAAGAATCTTCCCCGAAGGCACAGGCCACGACGAAGAAAACTTCCGTTTTGTTGAGCGTATTGCAAAGTCACTTGTATGGGTTGCAGGCGCATGGAAGCTCTATATCGCAGGTGCTGATACTGTAGGTCAGAAAATCAAGGAAGCTTACACTCCCACCGGTCTTCGTGCTTTTGACGTTGGTCATATGAAGAAAACCTATGAGAAGGACTTTGAGGTTGAGGTTTGTGCTCTTGAGGATGCTCCCAAGGATAAATCATCAGCTGCACCTATCGGCAGACACCTTGACGGTTGCCGTATCGGTTTTGACGCAGGCGGAAGCGACAGAAAGGTAAGTGCTGTTATTGACGGTGAAAGCGTTTACTCAGAAGAGGTTGTATGGTTCCCCAAACTTAACTCAGACCCCGAATATCACTATCAGGGAATTCTTGAGGCTATGAAAACTGCCGCTTCAAAAATGCCCAGAGTTGACGCAATCGGTGTTTCATCAGCAGGTATCTACGTAAACAACCGTATTATGGCTGCATCTCTTTTCATAAAAGTTAGTGAAGAAGACTGCGAAAAGAGAGTTAAGAATATGTATCTCGATATTGCTAAGGAAATCGGCGAAAACATTCCTATCGAGGTTGCAAACGACGGCGACGTAACTGCTCTTGCAGGTGCTATGGACCTTAACGATGACTCCGTTCTCGGCGTTGCTATGGGTACAAGCGAAGCAGGCGGCTACATTGACCCCGACGGCAACATCACAGGCTGGCTCAACGAGCTTGCATTTGTTCCCGTTGACTACTGCAAGGATTCAATGGTTGACGAATGGTCAGGCGACTACGGCTGCGGCGTTAAGTATTTCTCACAGGACGGTGTTATCAAGCTTGCTCCTGCAGCGGGCATTGAGCTTGACGAAAACCTTTCACCTGCTGAAAAGCTTAAGGTTGTTCAGAATCTTATGGCAGAGGGTGACGAAAGAGCTGCTGCAATTTACGACACAATCGGTGCTTACTTCGGCTATGCAATCGCTTACTACACCGAATTCTACGACATCAAGCACGTTATCATCATGGGCAGAGTTACCTCAGGTGAAGGCGGAACAATTCTTCTCGAAAGAACACAGGAGGTTCTTGACAAGGAATTCCCCGAGCTTGCTAAGAAAATCAAGCTTCACATTCCCGACGAAAACTCACGCCGTGTAGGTCAGTCAGTTGCTGCTGCAAGTCTTCCGAAAATTAAATAAGTTTTATCAGTCCCCTCAGGAAAATTCTTCCTGAGGAGACTTTTTTATTATTGTAAATTCACACTCGGTCTGTAGGATAAAAACGTTAACAAAAATGAAATCAACTTCACGTCTTTTTAAATTGACTTTTCCTTAACTAAATGTTATCATTATTGTGTATTTTTATCTTTGAAGGAGGACTGCGAAATGAAAAGCTGTTTCAGCAGAGCTTTGGCTCTCATACTTTCGCTTGTTATGATTTTCACCGTAAACAGTACAGCTTATGCTGTTTATTGCGCTAAGCACGTATTCGGTGCGTGGCAGATAAGCAAGGAGGCAACCTGTGAAGAAAAGGGCGAACTGAGCCGTTCATGCACAAAGTGCGGTTATACCGAAACAATGGCAACCAACGAAGCCCACAATGCAAAAGAAACCGTTGTTTCAGCCGACTGCACAACGGGAGGCTACAGAAAATCTGTCTGTGAAACCTGCGGTAAAATTCTTGAGGAAACTGAAATTCCCCCTCTTGACCACATTTTCGGCGAAACTGTTACAGACAAAGAGGCCTCTTGCACCGAGGACGGAAAGTTTCACACCACCTGCACCGTTTGCGGTTTTACGAAAGAAGAAACCGTTCAAAAAACAGGACACAAGTTCGGTTCAGACGCTAAAGTTATAAATCCCACCTGCACCGAGGACGGTATTCGAAGATTCACCTGCACCGTTTGCGGTGAAGAAATCAACGAAACAATTCCTGCTCCCGGTCACGAGGAATCAATTATCAAGGGTAAGGAGGCTTCCTGCACTGAGGACGGACTTTCAGACGGAAAATTCTGCAAAATCTGTGAAGCAGTAATTGCCAAGCAGGAAGTAATCCCTGCTTTCGGCCACGAAAACATAACCGTTCCCCGACTTGAGCCCACCTGCACCGAAAAAGGTCTTACCGAAAGTGTAGTTTGTAAGCACTGCGGTCTTGCAGCAGAAAAAAGCGAAGAAATTCCTGCAAAGGGACACACAAAAATTACTGTTCCTGCAGTTCCTGCCACCTGCGTAAAAGCAGGACTTACCGAAGGTGAAAAATGTGCCGATTGCGATTACATTTTCACTCCTCAGAATGAAATTCCCGCTCTGAGTCACGAGCACGAAATTATACCTGCAGTGCCTTCAACCTGTATAAAAACAGGTCTTACTGAAGGAAAGTACTGCAAAATCTGCGACGTGGTAGTTGTTAAGCAGACAGTAACTCCCCCCTCAGGACACAGCGAGGTGTTTTATCAGGCCCTTGCTCCCACCTGCGACGAGGTCGGCTACAAGGCAGGCAAGCGCTGCTCTGTTTGCGGAAAGATTCTCGAGGGACTCGATGAGATTCCTGCCCTCGGTCACACAGAAGATATTTATCCCGAAATTCCTGCGACCTGCACCTCAGCAGGTAAAAGCGAAGGCAGAAAGTGCCTTGTCTGCGACAAAGTTACAAAAGAGCAGGTTGTAATTCCTGCAACAGGCCACACCGAAGTGGTTGACTATGCTGTTTCAGCGACCTGTCAGCGTACAGGTCTTACAGAAGGAAGACACTGCCTCAGCTGTAAGAAGGTAATTGTCAAGCAGGAAACAGTTCCTAAGGCTCCTCACTATATAATCCCCATCGAAGCAGTCGAAGCGACTTGCACAAAGCCGGGCAAAACTGCAGGCGAACGCTGTGCTGTATGTGACCTTGTTGTTACAAATCAGAAAACAACTCTCCCCTTAGGTCACACATCAAAGTCACGTCTTACAGAGGCCACACTCAATTCCGACGGTTCACTCCAGACCTATTGCGACCGTTGCGATAAAGTTCTCACTTCAACGCCAATTAAGAAAATTGAGTCAATCAAGCTTTCCGCCACCTCATACACCTATGACGGAAAAACAAAGACTCCCTCTGTTACCGTTACCGATGCAAACGGCAAAAAGCTTATCAAGGATACCGACTACACCCTGAAGTATTCCTCAGGCAGAAAGAATCCGGGTAAATATAAGGTGAAAGTCACTTTCAAAGGAAACTACTCAGGCTCAAAAACCTACACTTATACTATTATTCCTGCCAAAACAACAATTACGGCAAAGCAGTCTACAAGCAGTATAAAGCTTACCTGGAAGGCTGTCCCCGGTGCTTACGGCTACAGAGTTTACCTTTATAACTCAACTTCAAAGAAGTGGTCTACCCTTATCAAAGCCACAAAGGAAACCACTTACACCTTCAAGAGTCTCACCCCCGGTACAACCTACAGATATGCAGTCCGTGCCTATGCAAGAGACGGCAGCGTAATATGGGGAAATCTTACTGACATTTACGTTACAACAAAGCCCTCTGCTCCTGCTATTTCATCACTCGACTCTTCAAACGGAAAGGTAACCGCAAAATGGAACGCAGTTACAGGTGCAACCGGCTATGTTGTATACTATGCAAAGAGCAAAAACGGCTCCTATAAAAAGCTCGGCAGCACAAAAGACCGCACCTTTACAAGCAAGAAGCTTTCGGGCGGCAGAACCTACTACATCAGAATAAAGGCATACATCAAAACCGATAACGGCAACATTTATTCAGGTGCTTCAAACATCAAATCGGTTTACGTAAAATAAGTTTATCCGCTGTATCTCTTTGTAGGTACAGCGGATTTTTGTTGATATTTAAAACTCTATGTGATATACTTCAGTTATAACTGACAGAAGGCAGGTGCTACGGTGAACGAAACATTTTACAATATGATATTCAAGCGAAAATCCTTTCATCTTTTCAGAAATCTTGAAGGCAGAATAACTGAGGATGAGCTGAGAACGATTGAAAAGAAATACAAAAACTTCTCCCCTCTTTACGAAGACATTAAAACTGAACTGAGGATAGTTCCCTCTGAAAAAACCACCTGCAAACGAGGTCAGGATTACTGTATTCTCCTTTACAGCGAGCAAAAGGACGGCTATCTTCCCAATATCGGTTATCTTGGTGAACAGCTTGACTTGCTTCTTGCCTCAATGAATATCGGTGCACTCTGGTTCGGTATCGGCAAGACAGAAGAAAAGAGCGAAAACGGTCTTGATTATGTAATTATGATTGCAATTAAAAAGGTAAACGATGAAAGCAAGTTCCGCAAGGATATGTTCAAAAGCAAGCGCAAGGAGCTTTCGGAAATATGGTCAGGCGAACTTCATAAAGACATTGGCAACATAGTAAGATTTGCTCCCAGTGCCTGCAACTCTCAGCCGTGGAAGGTAATCAGCGAAAAAGATAAGCTTACGGTTTACCGATACAAAAAGCCGGGCAAGCGTGGCATTATGCCTGCAGACAAGGTAGCTTACTATAACAGAATTGATATCGGAATTTTCCTTCTGTTTCTTGAGCTTTGTCTCGGACACGAAAATATCAGCTTTGAAAGAAAGCTGTTTTCCGATGACGGTGACATAAGCAGGGAAGACACCCTCGTTGCAGAATACTACATAAAGGAGTAACAACATGGAAATACTTATAGTCCGTCACGGCGACCCCAATTACGCCCTTGACACCCTTACAACAAAGGGCATCCGTGAAGCAAAGCTTCTTGCAAAAAGGCTCTCAAAGCTTGATGTAAAAGCCTTTTACTGCTCACCTCTTGGCAGAGCTAAAAAAACAGCTTCATACACCCTTAAGATGATGAAGCGAAAAGCTGAAAACCTTGACTTTCTGAGAGAATTTGAAGGTAAGGTTATTGACCCCGAAAAAGGCAAAATGCAATGTTGGGACAGAAAGCCAACCTACTGGACAGAAAACCCCGACTATTATACCTATGATAACTGGTACAAATCGGAGCTTATGCAATCGGCTAACACCGAAAAGGAGTATAAAAGGGTTTGTGAGGGAATTGATGCACTCCTTGAAAAGCATGGCTACAGACACAACGGCAAGCTTTATGATGTTATCGAAGAGAATCACGACAGAATTGTGCTTTTCTGCCACTTCGGAGTGGAGTCTGTTCTGCTCTCACACATTTTCGGCGTTTCGCCTATGATTATGTGGCACAACTTTGTCGCTCTTCCCACCTCGGTTACAAGACTTGTCAGCCAGGAACGAGAGAAAGGCAAGGCAATTTTCACCTGTGTACAGTACGGTGATCTGAGCCACCTTTATGCAGGAAATGAAGAGCCGTCGTTTTCTGCAAGATGGTGTGAGTGCTATAGTGATGATACACGGCATTGAATATTTAATGCACCTGCTTTGGTTTGCAGGTGCATTTTTGCGTTTATCCTAATAATTCAAGTATCTCTTTGAATTCAGCTGAATTTTTGAACTCGTCTGATAGCGGATATTTTTCAGTCAAAAGTTCCTTAACTTGCATTTTTGCAACATAGGTACTGCCAAGGGTATGCTTGTCAAACTCCTTTCCCTCAAACATTACGGAATGCATAACGGTTATTCTGTCCATATTATCAAACTTGATAGCAAGGTCGCACATTTTTCTGAAGTTTTCCAGTGCATTAGAATTATCACCGAGTTTGAAATATCTTACTCCCAAATGTCCGTAATTATACATTACCGTTCGCCACATTTTGCCGTAATGACCGTCATCGTACACAAAATTCAAGAAGTCGAGTTCTGTTTTATAAGCGGAGATTATCCATTCGTCCGGGAAGTTGCTTTCATAAAAATATCCGCTATAGTAAAAGTAATGCGAGTAAATTGTGTTGAGTAGCTTGAATTGTTCCTCAAGAGTATCTTTTATTATATCATCACGGTCAGGATAGTCTTTTGGATAATAATAACAGAACATTTCCTGTCCGTCCCTCATTCTAGGCATTTCTTTTATAATTTTCTCACAATCCTCAAAGGTTATACCACTACCTTCCTTTTCTGAAAGTCCTTTGTAAAGTTCGGCAATATGTCTTTTAGCTGAAATGCGTATTTTGTCATTGCTACAGTTTTGTTTAATATTTTCGTATATTGCAATTATTTTTGCAACATTTTCAGGCGTGTTTTCTTTGAAATGAACAAGGCAAGTCATATATCTCAGAAGAATTCGAAAATCATTAGGAAACTTTTCCTTAAGTCTGTTTATTATTTCCTGTTTTATTTTTTCATCTGTGAGATTATCATAAGCCTCAAGCTCTTTGATTATTTCCGCCTCATCCTCTGCTCTGTTAACACCGAGCAAATCATCAACACTTACCTTGAAAAATCCTGCAATTTCAGGAAGCATTGTAATATCAGGATAACTTTCGCCACGCTCCCATTTACTTACGCTCTGAAATGTCACTCCTAAAAATTCAGCAAGGTTTTCCTGAGTAAAGCCTTTTTCATGTCTGAGCTTCTTTAAGTTTTCGCTTAAATAAATTGTCATTATAATCACGTATAATTAAACCATCTCGAAAGGGGTGGTTTTAATTATTCTCCTTTCTTTAAATTTTTGGTTATATTTGCAGGAGTAGCTACCTGCGATATAATTAAGACAAGCACTGTGGATTTGTATCTATTTTATTACAGCTC
>JBGVGM010000050.1:0-15386 GCA_045121655.1 Acutalibacteraceae bacterium
CATGCCAATGGTACAGCTGGGCAACTAAGTGCGGATTGGATAAACGCTGAAAGCATCTAAGCGTGAAGCCATCTCCAAGATAAGATATCCCATAGCACAAGCTAGTAAGACCCCTCAAGGACTATGAGGTTGATAGGTTGCAAGTGTAAGTGCAGTGATGCATTCAGCTAGGCAATACTAATAGGTCGAGGGCTTGACCATAGATCTTGGTTCTACAATGTGACTCAAAAAATACATTAACTAAAACCTTTGTTCAGTTTTGAGGGTGCAAGCCCATGAATCCACTCACTTTGAGTGGATTTTTTGTTTATCGGAAGGTGAAATTATGAAAGATTACTCTGCGTTCTATGAAGAAGCAAAGTCTATAATCGGCGATAAGACGCCGCTTTATAAGGATTGCGGTCTGATTTGCAACAAAGCCTGCTGCAAAGGCGACGATTCAACGGGTATGCTGCTTTTTCCGGGCGAGGAAACCGACCTCAGAGTGGTTGAAGAGAACGGCAACCGTCTGTGCGTGTGTAATGGTAGCTGTAACAGAGCGAACCGTCCACTTTCATGTATGATTTTTCCATTCTTTCCGTATATCGATGAAAACGGAAAGGTTAAGGCTGTTCTTGACAGTAGAGACAGAGGAGTTTGTCCGCTTGTTGCGCTCGGTGAAGAGGTTGTGTTCAATAAGGCGTTCATCCGTCGTGTTGCTAAGCTTGGCAGATTTCTGAAAAAGGACGAAGAGTGCAGAAAAGTGCTTGTTGAAACCAGTCGGGAGATCGATAAGATTAATTTGTTTTTGAAATGAATTTTGCCGTGTTCAGTTGAGCACGGCTTAATTTTTTATCTTGATTTTTTCTTTTTAAAGTGATATATTTTACTTATAATAAATTCAGGAGGTTAAAATTATGAAGAAACTTGGTATTTTATTTGTTACACTATTTATAATGCTGCTTTTAGCTTTTACAGCAAGCGCAAAGGAAGTTGTTGACAGTGGCGAATGTGGTGCTCAGGGTGATAATGTTACTTGGGTACTGTATGATGACGGAGAGTTGATAGTCAGTGGTTATGGTGATATGGGTAATAAGATTTATTGGATTCAATATTCTTATAATGACCCTGATAAAGTTCAGATTAAATCAATTGTTATTAATGATGGAATAACCGGCATTGGTAATGGTGCGTTTTCTAATTTACAATATGTTACAGATGTTACTATTGCAGATAGTGTTACATATATAGGTAGCAGTGCATTTTCAAGTTGTAACCATCTTGAAAACTTGGTTTTGCCTAAAAATCTCATTTCTATTGGAGATAATGCTTTTGAAAGTTGTTTTTCGTTGACCAATATTACTTTCCCTGATACTTTAAAAAGTATTGGTGAACGCGCATTTTATTCCACCGGTCTAAAGAGTGTGGATATTCCCAACGGTATTAATGCAATTGAAGCATGGACTTTTGCTTTTTCAGAAAAACTTGAGAGTGTGATTTTACCTGAAAGTGTTAAGAAAATCGGCACTGCGGCGTTTATGGATTGTGTAAATCTAAAAAATATTGATATACCTGATGGTGTTAAAAAGATTGATGGTTCGGCATTTGCTTACACTGCAGTTGAGAAAGTTGTATTACCCGAAAGTGTGACTTGTATCGGTGCTTGTGCTTACTCACGTTGCACAGGTCTTACCGAGGTTTGCATAAAGGGTAAGAATGCGGAAATATACAGTAATGCTTTTGAATTATGCGTAAATCTAACTGAAGTATATATTGGTAAGGGTGTTAAGTTTGTTGACACACATGATAATTCGACGGCTTTCCCATTTTTAAATCCATTAATAGATTATGTTTATTTTGAAGATAGTTTTGATGAGTATTCTGTGCGAAACGAATATCCATACGATGAAATATCAAATATAACTAAAATAAGATTTGAAGCTGATATCGTAGAAGACCATGAGCATTCATTTGTAGTAGAGAGAATAGAAGAAGCTACATGCACAAAAGCAGGTAAGGTTTATTATAAGTGCGAATGCGGCAGTACCTGTGTAGGTCATTCAAGAAAAACAGAACATGGATATAACATTGCAATAACTCCGGCGACAATCGGAAAAAACGGTAAAATAGAATATGTATGTATGGATTGTGGAATAAAAAATTCATACAAGGAGAATATATCTAGTATTAAGACTGTGGAACTTTCTAAATCCAAATATGATTACAACGGAAATGCGTTTTTACCAATAGTAGTTGTAAAGGATTCAAAAAATGTAACGTTGAAAGAAAGAGTTGATTATACCGTTGAATATGACACCGGAAGAAAACTTCCCGGCAAATATGCCGTAAAAATCACATTTATGGGCAACTACGAAGGTGAAAAAACACTCTACTTCTCAATCTTTCCCGGTAAAACCTCAAAAATCACCGCTACTCAGTCCACAAGCGCAATCAAGCTTACCTGGAAAAAGGTAACCGGTGCTGACGGCTACAGAGTTTATCAGTATAACTCAAAAACCGGCAAGTATGAGAAAATCAAAACCACAACCGGTACATCATACACTGTGAAGAAGCTTAAAGCAGGCACTACATATAAATTCGCAGTTAAGGCTTATACTAAGGATAACGGCGAAACCTTGTGGGCAGCTTCATCTGTTTCAATAAAAACCGCAACTAAACCTGCAACGCCTACAGTAAAGGCTACAGCAGGCAGTAAGCAAGCAACTATCAGCTGGAAAAAGGTTACCGGTGCAACAGGCTATGTAATCTATATGCAGGATGAATTCGGCGATTACGAGAAGCTCGGCAGCACAAAAAAGACATCATACACAAGAAAGAAGCTTACAAAGGGTAAGACTTACTACTTCCGTGTGCGTGCTTATAAAACCGTTGACGGTAAGAATATCTACGGCGGTTATAAAACTGTTAAGGTTAAAGTAAAATAATATAAACTTAAAGGAACTTCATTTCGGTGAGGTTCCTTTTTTGATATGCAAGTGAAAAGTGTTGACTTTTTTGTCGACATAATGTTATATTTGAATAGCAGAATTTTTGGAGGTAAACTATATGAAAAAATTTTATGTGTTATTTGTGACAGCAATTATGCTTATGCTGTTTACTGTGTCGGCAAGTGCACTTGATTCGACAGGTACGTGCGGTGACAACGTGAAATGGAATTTCAACGAATCAACCGGTAAGCTCACCATCAGTGGTACGGGGGATATGACAGATTACAATCTGGAAAGCGCCTTTTCACCGTTTCTCAGCTGCTTCGATATAAAAACAGTAGTTATTGAAAACGGCGTTACTTCTGTAGGCGATTACGCATTCACTTTCTGCAGAGGTATCACAGAGATAACTGTTCCCGACAGCCTTGCATCTGTGGGAGTGTGTTCTTTTGCAAACTGTACCAATATGAAGAACGCTCCTCTCGGAAACGGTGTGAAAACTATCGGTGCTCTTGCTTTTGATAACTGCGACGGTCTCACAAAGATTACAATTTCAGATAACGTAACCTTTATTGATGAATATGCTTTCCAGTCCTGCGACGGTCTTACTGAGGTAAATTTAGGAAACGGTATTAAATCTCTTAAATTTGCTTTTACAGATTGCAGAAAACTTAAAAAGGTCACCTTCGGAAATAAGATTGATACCATCGGAAGTTATACATTCTCAAATTGTGAAAGCTTAGAGAATATAACTATACCTTCTACGGTTACAACCATCGGCAACAGTGCTTTCAGCCACTGCGAGAGTCTTACGGAAATCACAATTCCTGCCGGTGTTGTCAATATCGGCGAATCCGCTTTTGATGAATGTTCAGGACTTAAAAAGATAACAGTTGAATCGGGAAATATCGACTATTCAAATGACAGTGAGGGTGTACTATTTGATAAGAACAAAACCGAGCTTATCAAGTATCCCGAAGGTAAAACCAATACAACCTATACAATGCCAAACGGCGTGAAAACTATAGGCGACCAGGCTTTTGCAAACTGTCAGAGCCTGACTGCTATGACAATTCCTGCAGGCGTTGAATCTGTCGGTAATTATGCTTTCTATGATTGCAGTAACCTTAAAACTATCAGTATTCCTAACAGTACGGAAATCATCGGCGACGCTGCTTTTAATGACTGTGACGGACTTACTGCAGTTACCTTACCCACAGGCGTTACAACCATCGGCAACAACGCATTCGGCTACTGCAGTAACCTTAAGAGTGTTGCTATACCTACAAGTGTAACATCAATCGGCGACGGTGCTTTTGCTAATTGCGAAAATTTGACAGACGTGTATTATGCCGGCTCAGAAGAACAGTGGAAAACAGTAAAAATCGGTATGTATAACAGTGTTCTGCTGAATGCCAATATGCACTATAACTTCAAAATTGATGACGTGCACGTTCATTTTTACAGTGCAAAAACAACCCCTGCAACTTGCGACAAGGAGGGTGTAACAACATATACCTGCTCTTGCGGTGACAGCTACAGCGAAAAAATCCAAAAGCTTGAACACGAAATTATAACCGAATCCACCAACGCAAGCTTCAGCTATGACGGAGGCTACAGAAATTTCTGTTTGCTCTGTAATAAAACAACGGGCGAGGGAGTATACCATAAGGTTTCAACTGTAAAGCTTAATGCCACAAAGTATAACTACAATGGCAAAGTGAAAACTCCTGAAGTGTTCATTGAAGATATGATGGGTGTGGATTTAGTTGAAGGTGAGGACTACACCGTAGAATATGAAAACGGAAGAAAAGCTCCCGGTAAGTATGCAGTTACAGTTACCCTTATGGGTAATTACGAGGGCGAGAAAACTCTCTATTTCTCAATTCTTCCCGGCAAAACCTCAAAGATTTCCGCTTCTCAGACAACAGATTCAATTAAGCTTACCTGGTCAAAGGCATCAGGTGCAACCGGTTACAGAGTTTATCAGTACAACTCAAAAACCGGTAAGTATGTTAAAATTAAAACCACAACCGCTACATCACTTACGGTTAAAAAGCTGAAAGCAGGTACTACATACAAATTTGCAGTCAAGGCATACACTAAGGACGGCAGTGAAACCTTGTGGGCAGCTTCATCTGTTTCAATAAAAACTGCAACCAAACCTGCGACTCCCGCAGTTAAGGTAAAACCAGGCAGCAAGCAGGCGACTATCAGTTGGAATAAAGTTGCAGGTGCAACCGGCTACGTAATTTATATGCAGGACAGCTCAGGCGATTACAACAAAATCGGATCAACAAAGAGCACTTCCTACAAAAAGAAGAGTCTTAAAAAGGGCAAGACCTATAGCTTCCGTGTAAGAGCATATAAAACAGTTGACGGCAAGAATATCTACGGCGGATATAAAACTGTTAAAGTAAAGGTTAAATGATATAAGCTGAAAGGAGTCTGTTTTGAGCCTCCTTTTTTACAGAGATTTCACAATCTTGTGCTATATTTCTTCCGAAATCGTTAAATATTATGCATCGGTATTGATTTTTGCCACTACGCGTGATAGAATAACAGATACCAACCTTTAGGAGGAAAAATGATGAAGAAAAAGATTTTCAGAACACTGTGTTCTTTAATTCTTATACTTTTCGCCTTTTGTGCTGTCAGCTTTAACAGCACCGCCAAGGCTGCTCACGCTCACATTTTTGTTGAGGGAATTTGCGAGTGCGGTACATATTATATGGAAACGGGGGACACTCTCAGAGTCCATCTTAAAGAGCAGGGCCCGAGACTTTACACCGTAACCTGGAAAACATCCGAAAATGCACCTTTTACTGTTGAAAAGACAGGCTCCGACGGTATTCTCGCAAACACAACATATTATGCAATTGTAGAAGGTATAAAAGAGGGCGAGGGTACTCTTAATACCTACAGCGGTGATACCCTTGTTCAGAGCGTAAATATTTATGTTGAGTGCCGTGTTCACTCTTTTGGTGAATATGTACCTGATAACAACGGCACCTGCCGTGACGGTACAAAAACAGCAAAGTGTAAATACTGCAATGAAACAAGCGTTGTAACCGACTACGGCTCAGCTGTTCACGCAGTTACAGCTTACTACTCAAACGGTGATGCAACCTGCCGTAAGGACGGCACAAAAACTGGCATTTGCACTCTCTGCGGTGCAGAGAGAACAATCCGTGACGAAAACAGTAAAAGAGATCACGACTATCAGAATTTTGTCTACAACAGCGACGCAACCTGTGTACGTGACGGTACAAAAACAGGTGTTTGTACTATGTGTGGCGATCAGAGTACAGTTATAGCTGAAGGCAGCGTTCTCGGTCATAACTTTGAGAATTATGTTTCTGACGGCAATGCCAACTGTGAAAACGACGGCACCAAAACAGCTGTTTGCACAAGATGCGGCACAAAGGATACAAAAACAGATTCAGGCTCACGTCTCGGTCATTATTACGGAACATGGACTGTAGTAAAGGAAATGACCTGCAAGGAAGACGGACTTGAAACAAGTACCTGCGCACGCTGCAATACATCAAAAAGCAAAGTAATTCCTGCAAGCGGCCACAACTATGTGCTTCAGCCTGAAATTGAGTCCACTTGTAAATATGAGGGCAGAACAAGAGGTATGTACTGTTCAAACTGCAATACAGTTTTTGTTGCGAGCGAGCCTATTGAGAAAAAAGAACACGTTAAAAGTCAGTCAGTTGACCCTGCAAGTCTCACAGAAAACGGCTTTTATATGGAAACCTGCGTAAACTGTGACGAGGTATTTGAAACCGGAACAATTTTCAGACCTAAGTCAATCAAGCTGGACAAAACATCATATATATATGACGGCTATGCAAAAACACCCGTTGTAACAGTGAAGGACGTTAACGGTCAGGTTCTTACGCCTGAAAAGGATTATAAGGTTAAGTATGACTCCTCGAGAAAAAAGCCCGGTGAGTACTCCGTTAAGGTAAGCTTTATGGGTAACTATGAGGGCGAAAAGACACTCACCTTCAAAATCTGTCCCGACAAAACAAGCAAGGTAACTGCTACTCAGACCACAGATTCAATTACTCTTCAGTGGAACAAGGTGAAGTATGCAACGGGCTACAGAGTGTTCCTTTACAATACAAAGACAGGTAAGTTTGAAAAAATCAAAACTCTCACATCAAACAAGTATACAATTAAAAAGCTCAAGGCAGGAACCACCTATAAGTTTGCGGTCAAAGCTTATACCAAAACCGACAGTGACGAAACAATCTGGGCTAAGGAGTATACTGTTTTCACAACAGCTACAAAGCCAAAGAATCTCACCGTAAAAGCAACTGCAGGCTCAAAAAAGGTCAGCCTTTCATGGAACGAGGTTAAGGGTGCAACCGGTTATCAGGTATACATTCAGGCTCCGGGTGAAGACTTTAAACGTATCAAGGACACCAAAAACACCAACCACACCGTGAAGAAGCTTAAAAGGGGTGTAACCTACAAATTCCGTGTAAGAGCATATATCACCGTTGACGGCAAAAACATCAACGGCGGTTATAAAACATTCAGCGTTACAGTAAAATAAAACAAAAAGAACATAACAGGAGAACGACACAATGAAAAAAATAATTGCAATAATCCTTGCGATGACACTTCTCTTCAGCTTTATGGCTGTGCCTGCATCTGCAGCATTAAACAACCCCTCTGACACAACCGTCAGCACAAGCGGAATAAAAAGCATTTTTGAACGTATCGGCGACTTTTTCCATAACCTGATTGCAAACATCTTTAAAACCTTCGGCATGGAATGTCCGATGTGCGAAAACCACGACGGCTACACCGATGCGGACGGCGACGGAACTTATACAAAGAATGAAATCATCACTATGTATAATGACGGTGTGAATTCACTTAAGGCGTACAAAAAGCCCCTCAAAATCACACACACAAGCAAGCTCGGTGCTGATATCACTGATGCGAGTGCTGTAGCCGAAAAAGTTTTTGACAGTATTCTTGAGGATTACACAGGTCAGAACACCAAAAACTACAACTTCAAGTATAATGAAAACGCAAAAATTTCAGCTGTTATCCCTCCCAAGGGTAAAGATGCTAATCTTAATGTAACTTATATAGACTATATAAGTTACAGCAGAACAGGCGATTACGGAGTAATTGAGTTTGGACTCAAGGATGCAGAAAGCCGCTACGACGGCACAAGCACAACCGTTCCTTTGGGCTATTCCGATGTTCTTACACCTGTTGATTTAAGCGGCAGCGAATACATTACAGAGGCTGATATTTCTTATCAGGATACAGTTGTAAAAGCAACCCTTGACATCGGCGGAAACGTTAAAACTATTGAGGTTTCTTCAAAAATAACAATCAGTGCAGTTGCCAAAATCGGCTCTGTACGGTCAAACATAAACATTACACTTGATTGTAATGATGAATACAGCATTACCTACTGAATTATTAAAAAATATTAACAAAGTGTTGATTTTTACTCCAAATTGTGATAAACTATTGTTGCGACGTAAAATTAATATAGAATAATATTTTTAACTTTCAGAGGAGTGCTTATAAAGGTAAAAGTGTATTCCTTTTATTAACTATATCCCTGAAAGGTCTATATTTAATAATTTTGCGTCGCGGCAAAAGGAATGCGTTTTTCGGTGCGTTTCGTTTGTCGGGACGCACTTTTTTATTTAAGGCATTGGGGGCGCACTTAGAAAAACTGGCACAAGCGAACCGATTTTTTTTAATAATATACAGCGTTACGGCAGACAGACGACATTTATATGTCTCACTGCGCCGTAACGTTTTTATTTTAATCGACACAATCAGTTCTTTTGTCGAAAAAACACCCGAGGAGGTCCTTCAGATGAAAAAAACATTCAAAAAGACAGCAGCTATTATTCTTACAGTGTTTATGCTTATAAGTGCTGTACCACTGCAGAGCTTTGCGGCTTTCAGCCTTGTTAACCCTGAAATCAAATCCGTAGCATTTGATGAGGGTGTTATGATTTCTATGAAGGAAATCGAAAAGCTTCATGACTATTTTGACGAAGATATCATAGTTCTTCAGAATGACAGAGCTCCCTTTTCCGCGATGCCTGCTTCAGGCTTTTACTACGATAATCTTATTGTAAGCTTTTCAAACGGTAAGACTGTTGAGCTTGACAGATTATTTGATGATATGCCAGAAGTAACCGGTTATTCAGGTCCTTCATTTAAGGTGAGCTATAGCGACTGCAAAAAAGCAATTGAAGACGGTGACAGCACAGTGCCCGTACACGTTAAGCTTTCAATCGGCTTTGAAAGAGGCACGGACAAACGCTTTGAAGGCGATGTTGAATGTAAAATTGTTGAAAGCTACATAAAAAGCATCAGACCGGCTTGTGAGCTCAAGCCGTTTCACCGTAAAATGTACTACTGGGATTACTTCGAAGGCATGGAAATGATAATTGAATATGCCGACGGTACAACCAAAACTGCTCCGATTACACAGGGTGAATATACAGGTTGGTTCGGTCCTCTCAGACTTGACGGTAGACCTCTTGTTGCTGAAAGTGTATACACCGACGGAGAATTTCCTGAGGAAATGTGGTCATCGGTTGAGTTCGTTTACTGCGACGCAAGTATCGAAGTGCCTGTTGAAGTAATCGACTGTCCTTACAGAAGAATCGATCTCATAGACTACACAATCGAAAAGAACAATGTTCTTACAAGCATTACATATAAAATCACAAAAACGAACGGTGAAACTGAAATCCGCACAAAGGAATGTAATATTACCGCTTTCACTGATGCAGTAACAATTGACAAGGTTGGTGTTTACAGAGTTGATGTTGAGCTTAACATTGACATGGCATCCTTCAAGGAAAACTCGGTAGCGTACATTCAGCTTTCTTTAGGTGACGGTTACAGTTCAGGCAGCTACAGATTCTATGACATGGCTGAATATGATACAAGCGATTACTGTAATTGTATCTGCCATAAGAAAGACGTTTCAAAGCTTATTTACTTAATGCTCATAAAAATATGGGATTTGTTCGGTATCAATGAACAGTGCAAGTGCGGTGCTTGGCACTGGGATGAATGATAAATAAATTAAAAAAGGAGATACAACAATGAAAAAAAGAAACTTTAAATCAATCGCTGCAATACTTCTTGTGTTAACTATGCTTTTCAGTATGGTGACACTTGTAAGCGCAGCAGAAACAGTAGTTCCCACAACCTCAATTTCAGGTGAAACAGAAACCACCGATGGAAGCTATGACGACGGTTACAACGACGGCTATGATAACGGCTACAGCGATGGCTACTTCGATGGTTACGGTAGCGGCTGGAGCGATGGCTACTATAACGGTGTGGAAGAAAACAAGGACATTTTTACTGTTATCCTTGAAAGAATTGAAGAAATCAGAGAAAACATTAAAGAGTTCTTCAAGACCCTTAAAAAGAGAATCCAGACTGCTCTCGGAATCAGCGAAATTGACAAGAACTACCTTCCCTCAGCTGACATAGCAAACCTTGGCGAGGATACAGAAGCGTATAATCTTTGCAAGGAGTTCAACGAAAAGATGGAAGCTCTTAATTATCCTATGAAGCCCATCAGCTATGTAAAGACCGCAAAGGTAGGCATCGACATCGTAGACTGCACAGGCGGCAAGCTTGTTGCAGGAATCGTAAATCCCGTTGTTGAAAGCTATCTTGTTGACGATGTTACGGAGTATGAGTACGAGCAGTATTATGCTCCCGGTATGCAGATTGTATATGTTTTCCCCGAAGGCCTCAAAAGCGCAACAAAGACAGTAAATGAAGACGGTACAACTGACTACGTATTTGAGCTTATTGAAGAAGCAACCTTCTTTGACGGTGAAGACGATTACCTTCTTGATTCAAACGGCGAGCTTGGCTACGGTAACTTCTACAACTACGATGTTGCAGACGTGCTTCTTATGAGCTACTTCAACGCTGATCCCGTAAAAATCAAGTACGCAACAATCCGCTATCCCGGCACAACAGTAAAGGCAACAGCAGATGCAGAGGGTAGAATCACCGCACTTGATATCCTCATGCCTGTTGAAGGTAGCGGTAAGGCAAGCGCTTATCTTTTAACTCTCGACGTTGAAGCAAAGGGCTACAGAAACGAAGGCTTTACAATTACCTATCCCGAATACAACATCAATTCTGACGGACTTCCCGACGGCAGTGAAGCAACTCTTGAAGAAAACGCAGAAGCCACCGCAATCTGCGAAGAATTCAACGCTCTTTTCAACGGCTTTTCAACGGCAGTACCCGACAACGCAACCATTAAGAGAACACGCAACATTGATGCAGAAGCTTCAGATGTTCCCGGCGTTGTTGCAAGTGTCGTTAATCCTATAATTGAAAGCTTTACCGGCGAAACAGTAAAAGAGGAAACCGTGAACAAGGGCGAAATGCCTGAAAGTACTCCTTATATCGAGCTTTATCCTGCAGGTCTCATCACCGCTGAGAAAACTGCAAACGAAGACGGAACAACAGATTATAAGTTTGTACTTGCAAAGGAAGCCGCACACTTTGACAGCAGAAGAACCTATGGCGTAAGACTTGTTGACGGTAAGGTTACAGAATGCACACTTCAGCATAACGCAATCAATAAGGCTATTAACTTCGAATACATGGACCTTGGCGCTATTGATGTCAAAGAAGCCGACATCCGCTACCCCGGAGCAACAATCACCGCAAAAACAGATGCTCAGGGCAGACTTGTAAGCTATAATGTTATTTCTTCAAGTAGCTGCGAAGCTACAGCAGGTGCCGGTCCTGTCAATGTTACTGCAAGTTTTGATGTTACAGACACAGACAATTTTGAAATTATCTATTCATAATTCATTGATAACAAAAGCAAGTAACTTGCTTACATATCTTTTGCCGCGACGCATTGATATGTATTGAGCTGCCGCTTTATGCGGCAGCTCACCCAAGAGTTATTAACATAAATTTTGCCGCGACGCATTGGTATGTATGGAGCTACCATTTTATGCGGAGCAGCTCATTATTGATATCACTCTGCATATTTTGGCCGCGACGCGTATGCAATTTGTGATATAGACTCTTGTCGGCGGTTCTTGTAGCTGCCGGCAGGGGTCACCCCCTTAAGTAAACTCTATTGCTCCCTCAGGGGAGTGTGACGCAAATAGAGAAAAATATTAAAGAAAGGAGAAAAAACAATGGAAAACGATCTTAAGAAAGTATTCCTCGGCATACCCGCTTATACATCACTTGGCATATTGGTTTTGTTGACTTGCTGGCCAGTAATGGCAGCTTATGGCGCTCTTGGAATGGATGATAAGGTGGATGGCTTATTTTCATGGATTGGACCTTTTGTAGATGAATTACTTGGTATCGAATAAGTTATCTGCCGAAACCGCTCCTTAGGGGGCGGTTTTTTCGTGCTTTTGTACAATTTTCCTACAAATTACAGTGCAAAACCACTAATAAAATAAGCAAGTATACAATATTCCTCAAAGGTCAATACTAAAATGAAAAAGTTGTTGACAAAAATTGCATTAGGTAGTATAATTTCAAAGTGTGCGATTATGCATATATGAATATTCAAGAAAGGAGATGCTACATTTGCCTACCTTTAACCAGTTAGTTCGTAACGGTAGAGAAACACTCGTTAAGAAGCCGAAGGCTCCTGCTCTTCTCAAAGGCCTCAACTCAAAGAAGAATGTTATGACAGACCATAACTCTCCTCAGAAGCGTGGCGTTTGCACAGCAGTTAAGACAGCTACACCGAAAAAGCCGAACTCAGCTCTTCGTAAGATCGCCAGAGTACGTCTTACAAACGGCATTGAAGTTTCAGCTTACATCCCCGGCGTAGGTCACAACCTTCAGGAACACAGCGTTGTTCTTATCCGTGGCGGCCGTGTTAAGGACCTTCCCGGTGTTCGTTACCACATCGTTCGCGGTACTCTTGATACCCAGGGCGTAAACGGAAGAATGCAGTCCCGTTCAAAGTACGGTGCTAAGCGTCCTAAGGCAGCCAAGAAGTAATTCAGCACTTTAAGACTGAAAGCTATTTAAATTTCCGCAGTCAGGCGGAAAAAGACTATGAATTGACAAATCTTCTTGCAGGCCAGACTTTTAGTCTAGATGTGAGAGTGTATATATATTTTGTATATGCCTCTCTGGTGCCGACGGGAATTTGTCACTCGAGTACCTATGATATCATTATTATGAAGGAGGCAAGCCCAGTGCCAAGAAGAGGCCAGATTGCAAAACGTGATGTTTTGCCCGATCCGCTTTACAATTCAAAGCTTGTAACACGTCTTATCAACAACGTTATGTATGACGGTAAGAAGGGTGTTGCTCAGAAGATCGTTTACGATGCTTTTGACATTATTAAAGAAAAGACAGGTAAGGAACCTCTCGAAGTTTTCGAAGCAGCTATGGAGAATGTAATGCCTTTACTCGAAGTTAAGGCTCGCCGTGTAGGTGGTTCAACATACCAGGTTCCCATGGATGTTCGTCCTGAAAGAAGACAGACACTCGGTCTTCGTTGGATTACTCTTTACAGCCGTCAGCGTTCAGAAAGAACAATGAAGGAAAGACTTGCCAACGAAATCATCGATGCTACAAACGAAACAGGCTCAGCATTCAAAAAGCGTGAAGATACCCATAAGATGGCAGAAGCTAACAAGGCTTTCGCACATTTCAGATGGTAATAATCTTATTTGCTTAACCATTTATAGGAGGATAAAATTATGCCAAGAAAGGTATCTCTTGAAAAGACAAGAAATATTGGTATTATGGCTCATATCGACGCCGGTAAGACTACAACATCAGAGCGTATTCTTTACTACACAGGCGTAAACCATAAGATTGGTGAAACCCACGACGGTTCAGCAACTATGGACTGGATGGAGCAGGAGCAGGAAAGAGGCATTACAATTACTTCAGCTGCTACAACTTGCTTCTGGAAAGGGCACCGTATCAATATTATCGATACACCGGGTCACGTTGACTTCACAGTTGAAGTTCAGCGTTCACTCCGTGTACTTGACGGTTCAGTAACAGTCCTTTGCGCAAAGGGCGGTGTTGAACCCCAGTCAGAAACTGTTTGGAGACAGGCTGACGAATACAAAGTTCCCAGAATGATCTATGTAAACAAGATGGACATTATGGGCGCTGACTTCTACCGTGTTCTCGGAATGATCAAGGAGCGTTTCAACTGCAACGCAGTGCCCGTTCAGCTCCCCATCGGTTCAGAAAACACATTCAAGGGTATTGTTGACCTTGTAAACAACAATGCTGTCGTATACTACGATGACCTTGGTAAAGATGTAAGAGTGGAAGAAATTCCTGAAGATATGAAGGACAAGGCTGAAGAGTACCGCCAGAATCTCATCGAAGCTGTTTGCGAAATGGACGAAGAGCTTATGGAAAAGTACTTTGAAGGCGAAGAACCTTCAGTAGCTGACATCAAGAGAATCATCCGTAAGGCAACAATTGCTAACGATATGGTTCCCGTTTGCTGTGGTACTTCATACCGCAACAAGGGTGTTCAGCCCCTTCTCGACAACATTGTTGACTATATGCCCGCTCCCACAGACATCGAAGCTATCAAGGGCGTAAATCCTGAAACAGAAGAAGAGGAAGTAAGACATTCCTCAGACGAGGAACCCTTTGCAGCTCTTGCATTCAAGATTGCAACAGACCCGTTCATGGGTAAGCTTTGCTTCTTCCGTGTATATTCAGGTACTGTTGACGCAGGTACAACAGTTTACAACTCAGTGAAGGACAGCAGAGAAAGACTCGGCCGTATCCTTCAGATGCACGCTAACCACCGTGAAGACATTGACACAGTATATGCAGGTGATATCGCTGCAACAGTTGGTATGAGAAATACAACAACAGGTGATACTCTTTGCGATGCAAAGAACCCCATTATTCTCGAATCAATGAACTTCCCCGAGCCGGTTATCCGTGTTGCTATTGAGCCTAAGACTAAGGCAGGTCAGGAAAAGATGGGTATTGCTCTTCAGAAGCTTGCTGAAGAAGACCCCACATTCCGTTGCTACACAGACGAAGAAACAGGCCAGACAATTATCGCAGGTATGGGTGAACTCCACCTCGAAATTATCGTTGACAGACTTCTTCGTGAATTCAAGGTTGAAGCTGATGTTGGTGCTCCTCAGGTTTCATACAGAGAAGCTATCAGAAAAGCAGTTGACGTTGATCACAAATATGCTCGTCAGTCCGGTGGTAAAGGTCAGTACGGTCATGTTAAAATTAAAATGGAACCACTCGAAGAAGGCAAAGGTTACGAATTTGTTAACGCTATTGTCGGCGGTGCTGTTCCGAAGGAATATATTCCTGCAGTAGATGCAGGTATTCAGGGTGCTATGCAGAACGGTATCCTTGCAGGCTACAATGTTGTTGACGTTAAAGTTACACTTTACGATGGTTCTTACCACGAAG
>JBGVGM010000051.1:0-8735 GCA_045121655.1 Acutalibacteraceae bacterium
GAAAGAGAGTGTGTCTCTTAGTGAAAAAACAGATGAAATGCTTATTAAGGAAGGCGAAAGACTGCTTGACGGAATATTAAACGAAAAGCTTCTCGAAAAGGGTTTTGACTTAAGGTGTGAAAGTGAACTTGTATTCTACGAAGAAAGGCTTAAACCTGAGAAAATAAGGGTTTACGGAAGTCTCAGCAGTGAAGAAAAAGAACAGGTTATGGAAATAATACACGATACTCTCAAGGAGGAAAGCGAAGTGATTTTTGCTAAAGAAGATAATGAAGAATGAATACCGTCAGAAAATAGACGAAGTAATTAAGCGGTTGAAAGACGATAAAAAAGCTTTGCTGATAATTTTCTGCGCTGTTATCGGAATGGTTATGATACTGTTGTCGGGCGGTACAGGCGATTCCAAAAAATCTGCCGCTGATAATAAAGCAGAATCTGAAAGTGCCGTTGTAAACGAAGAAAAGCTACAGAAGCTTCTTTCGGAAATTGAGGGTGCAGGAAAAGTAAAGGTAATGATAACTTATGAAGAGAGCGAGGAAGAAGTTTTTGCCTTTGATAAGGACGAAAAGCTTCAGAGCGGTGAACAGAATTACAAAAGCGACTACATAATTATCAAAAACGATGAAGGCGAAACGGGTCTGAAATTAAAGACGGTTTATCCCGAAGTCAGGGGCGTTGCCGTTGTTTGCAGCGGAGCTGATAACCCTGTAACAAAAGAGCGGATTATTTCAGTTGTATCGGCTCTTTTTGATATAAGCACAAAAAACATAAGCGTGGTTTGCGCTGAAAAGTAGGAGGAAACTATGAGTATATTAATCAGAAAAAAACAGATTCTTGCTGCAACTTTGGTAATAGCACTTGTTGCTGCAACGGGAGTGAATTGGTACTATTCGCAGTATATGAATGAGGGGAGTCTTACAGACGTCACAACTGAGCAGGTAAGCGGTAATCTGGGTGATTCTCTTCTTGTAGCCGCAACAACAGCACCGTCTGAAGAAACAACTGCAGGAAGCGATTCAGCAAAGTATTTTTCAGAAGCAAAGCTTAAACGCACTGAGGCAGAGGACGAAGTGATTGACAACATTGAAGATATATTGGAAAACACTAATCTTGACTCAAAGGAAAAAGGGGATATTTCAAATCTGCTTTCTGAGTATTCTGCAAACATAAAGTCACAGTACGATGCAGAGAATCTTATAAAAGCAAAAACCGGCAGTGACTGTCTTGTTGTAATTAACGAGGGTAAATGTCAGGTGATTTTGGAAAAAAATACACTTAATGACACACTTATTCTGCAAATTACCGAGATAATTGAAAAAAACACGAATATTTCTGCAGAAAATTTAACAATAATTGAGATAAAATAGTTGTAGGATTTAAAATTTGTGGTATAATAAACTGAATACATAAAATCAGTCAGTCTGTCTATCGGACTGCATCAGGAAGGAAAAAATCGTATGACCAGACATGAATCAAGAGAATTAGCCTTTATTCTGATTTTTGAAAAGAGCTTCCAGAGTGACGTGACAGTAATCGAGCTTATCGAAGCTGCACTTGAGCTTGAGCTTTTTCCTGCAAATGCTTTTGCTGAGAATCTTGCAAGAAAGGTTTATGACAATCTCGATGAAATCGACGTTCTTATTGACGAAAACCTTGTAAGATGGTCTGCAAAGAGAATTTCAAGAGCTTCAAGAGCAATTCTCCGTCTTTCAGTTTGCGAACTGCTTTTCAGCACGGATTTGCCTGTTGGTGTAATTATCAACGAAGCTGTTGAAATTGCTAAAAAGTATGCAACAAAAGAAGACGCTTCATATATCAACGGTGTGCTTGCTACTGTTGCAAAGAAGCTGGGAAGATAAATGGCATACCTTGGATTTGACACAAGTAATTACACAACCTCGGCTGCACTGTACTATCCTGAGGAAAACAGAATAGTACACAGAAAAAAGCTTCTGCCCGTAAAAGAGGGCGAAAAAGGTCTTCGTCAGAGTGATGCTGTTTTTCATCATACAAATCAGCTTCATGAAATTACAAGGGAGCTTTTTGAAAACGAAAAAGCTGTTATCGACGGAATCGGCGCTTCAGCTTTTCCGAGAATGGCTGAAGGCTCTTATATGCCTTGCTTTCTTGTGGGGCTTAATACCGCAAAGGTTTTAAGTTGCGTTTTAAATAAGAGCGTTAATATAACCTCACATCAGAACGGACACATTGTTGCAGCATTATACAGTGCAGGCCGACTTGACCTTCTTAAGGAAAAGTTTCTGGCTTTCCACGTTTCGGGAGGTACAACTGAGGCTTTGCTTGTTGAGTCTTGTGAAGAGGAGATTATAAAATGCACTCTTGTTGCTTCGTCTCTCGACCTTAAAGCAGGTCAGGCTATTGACCGTGCAGGCGTTATGATGGGACTTAAGTTTCCCTCGGGCGCTGAAATGGATAAGCTGGCTCAGAAAAGCGAGAGAACCTTCAAGAAAATCAAGGTCTATTCAAAGGGTGCCGATGTAAGCCTTTCAGGACTCGAAAACAAGTGCAGAAAAATGCTTTCTGAAAATGAAAGCAAAGAGAATATATCAATGTTCTGTTTTCAGTATATCCTTTCGGCTGTTGACACAATGACCGAAAAGCTTCTCGCTGAATACGGCGATCTGCCTCTTCTTTATTCAGGCGGGGTTATGAGTAACAGCATTATAAAAGAAAAATTAATTGAAAAGTATAACGGCATTTTTGCCATTCCCGAGTTTTCTGCAGACAACGCAGCAGGGGTAGCAATTCTGACGTATCTTAAGGAGAACAAAAAGTAAATGTCCACCGTTTTAAAGGTATCGCAGATTAATACATATCTCAAAAGTCTTATGGACGATGATATTAATCTGAGAAATATTTATATAACCGGTGAAATATCAAATTTCACCAACCACTACAGAACAGGTCATCTGTATTTCACGTTGAAAGACGAAAAAAGCGCAATCAAAGCTGTAATGTTCCGTTCATCTGCTTCAAGGCTGAGATTTGAGCCTGAAAACGGAATGAAGGTACTTATCAGAGGCAGTGTAACTGTTTTTGAACGTGACGGTACATATCAGATTTACTGCGACGATATGATTCCCGAGGGTATGGGTGAGCTTGCAATTGCCTTTGAGCAGCTCAAGGAAAAGCTCAGAAAAGAAGGGCTTTTCGACGAGGAAAACAAAAAGCCTTTGCCCGAATATCCTGAGAGAATCGGTGTTATAACCTCACCTACAGGCGCTGCACTTCAGGATATTCTGACGGTGCTTTCAAGAAGGTATCCCTCAGGTGAAATTATTCTTGCAGGTGTTCAGGTTCAGGGTGACTCTGCAGCAACACAGATTGCTGAGGCTATAAGAGATTTCAACCGTCTCAATGCTGCCGATGTGCTTATTGTAGGCAGAGGCGGAGGCTCAATTGAAGACCTCTGGGCTTTCAACGAGGAAGAGGTAGCAAGAGCAATTTACGAAAGTAAAATCCCTGTAATTTCAGCAGTAGGCCACGAAACCGATTTCACAATTTCAGATTTTGTAAGCGATATGCGTGCTCCCACGCCGTCTGCTGCCGCTGAAATTGTGGCTCCCGATTACAGAGAAATTCTCTACGCTGCTGACAAGACACTTGACAGTATGATTGATTCAATCGACAAAAAGATTTATATGTACAGTCTGAATCTTATGTCAGCACAGAGAGTGCTTTCTGAGCGCAGTCCTCAGAAAATGATTGAGTTTTACGAAACCTGCCTTGATGCGTGCAAAACAAAAATTGAACAGGACTTAAAAGCAAAGATAGATTTTTACGAAAACGCACTGATACACTACACAGCAAAGCTTGACGCTACAAGTCCTCTCAAGGTGCTTGCAAGAGGTTATTCAGTAGTTTTTGACGAAAATATGATGACGGTCAGGTCGGTCAATGACCTTAAAGAAAATGACCGTATTAAAATCAGATTAAGTGACGGTACGGTTGATTGCACCGTCTACCAAAAAGAAAGGTAAGAGCAAATGGAAATGTATACACTTGACACTGCTATGATTAGACTCAAGGAGATTTCTGAGATGCTTCAGAGCGGTGATTACGATCTTGATATGTCAATTAAGCTTTATGAGGAGGGTGTGCAGATTGTTTCCTTCTGCAACAAAACTCTCACAGCTGCTAAACAGAAAATAACGGAGCTTTCAGAGCTCACTTTTGAGGATGATTCAAATGAGTAAAAGCTATACTCTTAAGGAATACGCTGACCTTATAAATGCATATCTCAAAGAGGTTTTACCTCAGTGCGATTTCGGGGAAAGTGTAGTGCACGAGGCTATGGGTTACAGCCTTTCAATAGGCGGAAAAAGAATCAGACCCGTTCTTGTCCTTGAATTCTGCAGAGTGTGCGGCGGTAATATTGAAGACGCTTTAAGTCTTGCTGCAGCTCTTGAAATGATTCATACCTATTCTCTTATTCACGATGACCTTCCCTGTATGGATAACGATGATATGAGAAGGGGCATGCCCTCCTGCCACGTGAAGTACGGCTATGAATACGCACTTCTTGCAGGTGACGGACTTCTCACCGCTGCTTTCGGCGTTATTGCGGACAGTGATTTTGCAAAGAAGAATCCTGCTTCGGCAATAAAGGCCGTTTCGATGCTTTCAGAGCTTGCGGGAGCAAACGGTATGATAGGCGGTCAGGTTATTGACCTTAAAAACGAAAACAGAAGTGCAGATTTGAAAACTCTTCAGAAAATGGACGAGCTTAAAACAGGAGCACTCATTAAGTGTGCCGCACTTTTAGGCTGTATTGCTGCAGACGCAAACGAAGAAAAAACAAGCGCTGCAGGAACCTATGCTTCTAAAATCGGACAGGCTTTCCAGATTGTTGACGATATTCTCGACGTTGTAGGCGATGAAAAAAATCTCGGCAAACCAATCGGCAGCGATAAGGAAAGCGGAAAATCAACTTACTATACGTTGTTAGGTCTTGAAAAGGCTCAGGAATATGCAGATACTCTTACAGATGAGGCTGTTTCGGCATTGAGTATTTTCGGGAAAGAAAGCGAATTTTTAAAAGAGCTTGCATATATGCTTGCAAGACGTAAAAATTAAAGAGAAGAGAAATATGGAATATAAACTACTTTCAAAAATCAATTCTCCCGCTGATATAAAAAAGCTGGACAGCGAAAAGCTTACGGAGCTTTCGGGAGAAATAAGATATAAATTAATTGAAACTGTGTCGAAAAACGGAGGCCACCTTGCCTCAAATCTCGGTATGGTTGAGCTTACTGTTGCTCTTCACAAGGTGTTTGATTCACCTAAGGACCAGATTGTCTTTGACGTGGGACATCAGTGCTATACCCACAAGCTTCTTACGGGCAGATACGACAGATTTTCTACACTCAGAACAAAGGACGGCATTTCGGGATTTACAAGACCTACTGAAAGTGAACACGACATTTTCTTCAGCGGTCACAGCGCAACCTCTGTTTCGGCAGGATTGGGTCTTGCAAAAGCAAAGATGCTCAAGGGTGACAAGGGTCACGTGGTGTCAGTTATAGGCGACGGCTCCTTTACGGGCGGTATGGTGTTTGAAGCACTCAACAACGGCGGAAGAAGCAAAGCAAAGCACATAATTGTGCTTAACGACAACAAAATGTCTATCTCTGAAAACGTGGGTGCTTTTGCGAAATACCTTGCCGTAATCCGTTCAAGACCCCAGTACTACTCCTTTAAGGCTAACACTGAAAAAGCCCTCAGCAAGGTGCCTTTCGGTGAGAAAATTGTAAAAGAACTTTACAACATAAAAACAGATATCAAAAATAAGATGTACGAAAAAAGTACATTCTTTGAGGATTTGGGCTACAGATATATGGGCCCTATTGACGGACACAACATTGAAAACCTTTCCGACGCACTTGAAAGTGCAAAATCCGTAAACGGCCCGGTGGTTCTTCACGTAATTACCGTAAAGGGCAAAGGCTACGAATACGCAGAGAAGGACCCAAGCGTTTTCCACGGAATTTCAAGATTTGACGTTGATACGGGTGAGGCTAAAACCTCCTCAAAAAGCTATTCCGATAAGTTCGGTGATATTCTTTGCGGCTTTGCAAAAGAGGACAAAACCGTATGTGCAATAACGGCAGCTATGGGAATCGGAACGGGACTCAAAAGCTTCAGTGAGATTTATCCCGAGAGATTCTTCGATGTGGGTATTGCAGAGGAACACGCAGTAACCTTTGCTTCAGGTCTTTCCAAAAACGGAATGAAGCCCGTCTTTGCTGTGTATTCAACCTTCCTTCAAAGGTGCTATGACCAGATAATACACGATGTTTCCCTTCAGAAGCAAAAGGTAGTTCTTGCTGTTGACAGAGCAGGTTTTGTAGGTGAAGACGGTGAAACACATCACGGCCTTTTCGATGTGGCTTTTCTCGGTACTGTGCCTGAAATGAAGATATATTCACCCTGCAATTTCAGCAGCCTTGAAGAGGATTTTAAAAATGCTCTTTACAGTGAAGAAGCTGCAGTTGCAGTAAGATACCCGAGAGGTACCGAAAACGAAAACACAAAAGAGCTGAGAGAAGCTTGCTTTGAGTATTCCGTTTACGGAGACGAAAAAAGCGACACTGCAATTGTTACTTACGGCAGAATAACTGCTGAAGCCATTGAAACAGTAAGGGAACTCAAAAATTGCTTCCTCGTTTCCCTTAACCTTATTAAGCCTATACCGTCTGAAGTGCCTGAGATTCTTTTTTCAAAGAAAAGAGTATTCTTCTTTGAAGAGGGGCAGAAAAGCGGCGGAATCGGTGAAAAGCTCGGCAGTATTCTTCTTGAAAAAGGCTACAAGGGTAAATATTGCGTCACTGCAGTAGAGAACAAATTCGTGGAGCAGGCGCCAGTTTATGACCTGCTTAATAAATACGGTCTCAGTAAAGAGGCTATGATAAAGAAAATAAGTGAGGAATTTTAAGTGGCAGAAAAAATCAGACTTGACGTAACGCTTCATGAAAGAGGCTTTGTTGATAGCCGTGAAAAGGCTAAAGCTCTTATTATGGCAGGGCTTGTTTATGTAAACGGCCAGAAGCAGCTTAAAGCAGGCTTTACCGTAAAAGAAGGGGATTGCGTCGAGCTCAGGGGAGAAAAGATGCCTTTTGTAAGCAGAGGCGGATATAAGCTGAAAAAAGCTGTTGATGAATTCGGTCTTGTGCTTACCGATGCTGTGTGCATGGATATCGGTGCTTCAACGGGCGGATTTACTGACTGTATGCTTCAGAGCGGTGCAAAAAAGGTCTACTCCATTGACGTAGGCTACGGTCAGCTCGCGTGGAAGCTCCGTCAGGACGAGCGCGTAGTCAATATGGAAAGAACCAATTTCCGCTATGTTACAAAGGAAGAAATTCCTGATGAAATCGACTTTGCAAGTGTTGACGTTTCCTTTATCTCTCTCAAACTGATTATTCCCACAATGAGAAATCTGCTTAAAGACGGTGGACAGGCTGTGTGCCTTATTAAACCTCAGTTTGAAGCAGGCAAGGAAAAGGTTGGTAAAAACGGTGTTGTAAGAGAAATGTCAACACATATAGATGTTGTGGAAATGATACACAACTTCGTTCTGGAAAACGGATTTACCGTTCTTAATCTTGATTTTTCGCCCATAAAGGGTCCTCAGGGAAATATTGAATATCTTATCTATATAGAAAAGTGTGATGAACCGGTTTCAAGGCTTATTTGTGAGCCTGCTGAAATAGTTAAAGCTTCACACGAAAAGCTCAGCGGAGGTGAGGAGAAATGACAGTTGCTCTTTATCCTAATCTCACAAGAGAAAACGGCCTTGAGGTTTCTTTAGCTGTAATCGACGAGCTTAAAAAGTTAAAGGTCAGAATTCTGATGCCCTATGAATTCAAAGATGATTTCAACGGCAGAAACGTTGAGTTTTATAACGACTCGGAAGTACTTGCCGAATGCGATTTTCTTATTGCAATCGGCGGTGACGGAACGATAATTCACGCTGCACACTACATAAGCGAATACGATAAGCCCGTTCTCGGCATAAACGCAGGAACTCTCGGCTTTATGGCAGGACTTGAAAAGGAAGAACTGAGCCTTCTTAAAAATCTCATAAGCGGTGAATATGCAATTGAAGAGCGTATGATGATTTCAGCTAAGCTTTATGAAGGAGATGAGCTTATTTATGAAAGAAACTGCCTTAACGACGCAGTTATTTCAAGAGGCGGAAATATGCGCCTTTGCGATTTTCAGGTTATGAGCGAAACAGGTAAGCCTTTCAGCTACCGTGCAGACGGAATTATTATTGCTACGCCTACAGGCTCAACAGCTTATTCACTTTCAGCAGGAGGCCCGGTTGTGGATACCTCTATCGAAAGTATTATTCTTACACCAATCTGTCCCCATTCCCTTTTTGCACGTTCGCTTATCTTCAACGGCAGTTCTGAGCTTACCTTAAAGGTCGGTTGCAGTGAAGAAGGAAAATGCGTTTTCAGTTGTGACGGTGAAACGGGTATTGAATTCGGAAGCGGCAGCAGAATTTTGATTTCAAAAGCAGACAAAAGTGCTAAAATCATAAAAATCAAAGCTGACGGCTTTGCCGATATATTATCTAAAAAGTTTATCGGAAGATAAATTCTTCAGGAGGAAATATAAAATGAAAAAAGGCAGACATGAGGCGATTTTATCCCTTATCAAAAAAGAGAGCATAGGCACTCAGGACGAGCTTATGCAAAGGCTTAACG
>JBGVGM010000052.1:0-33656 GCA_045121655.1 Acutalibacteraceae bacterium
TGTGTAAGCTTGGTTTCTCTTGTCTTGGCTACCTTGATTTCTTTGATTTCAGCTAATTCCTCACGAAGCTCATCAAGGAAAAGAGGGTCAATAACCTTGTGAATGTTTTCAATAGAGGTATAGTGCATACCACCGCTGCGACGGGTTTCAGGGTTAAGGGTACTTTCAAATACCGCACCGAAAATAGTGGGGCTGATAGCAGACCAGTCAAAATCCTCACTTGCCTTGCGTAAAAGCAAATCACGGATAGTATCATTCATCTGCGGAATTTCAATGTTTTCATCAGCGAAAAGA
This sequence comes from Acutalibacteraceae bacterium, assembly GCA_045121655.1. Lineage (GTDB taxonomy): Bacteria > Bacillota > Clostridia > Oscillospirales > Acutalibacteraceae > UBA6857. Next base: position 295 of record JBGVGM010000052.1, read on the forward strand.
CCACCGTTTACATACGGGAATGAAGCAAGCATTTCTTCCTCATAGGGGTCACGATCCTCCGGCTTGGTATCAAGAATTTTGAACAGCTCGATAAGAGCCTTTCTCATATCCTTTGCAGAAAAAGACTTTATGTAATTATGAAATTTATTGTGACCGCCGAAGATACCTGCATCCTCTGCATACAGACAGAAAACAAGGCGTACACAAAGCATATTAAGGCTCTGAAGGGAGCGAGGGTTAGTCTTGTCTATGTATTGCTTTAAAATCTCATCATAGAGTATGCCGACAAGATTACCTGCCTGAATGGAGACTTCCATTTCACGCTTGATATTTTCATCGCCTGTGTCTGTAAGAAATTGCAGACGGTAATATTCTTTTGGCAGGTCTTTAAGTAAAATCTGCTCGGGCTCACCATTTGGTTTTTCCATATCATAAACAAGAAACTCTTCAAAGTTACAGGTAACAATCCAACGGGGTCTTTGCGAATAAGGTAAACCCATTGAATAACGCTGAGCCTGTTGAAACGGTGTAAGAAGTGAGCCGTCAGACTGCTTAATAGCCTTACGCAAATCCTTGTCTCTACCTTTCTGTTCAACAAGCACATGGGTAGCGGAGATATGACCATCAATAAAGCTTGTGTGGTCGAGTTTCACCTGTTCTTCAAAGGTTATAAACTTTTCGGGTTGTTCAACACCGTAAACATCACGAAGAAGTGAGAGCCAAAAGGGTTGACTTTCGCCTTTCTCATAACCTTTATCTTTCCAATATGCCGCAAACTCTTTGGCGGCTAAACGCATTTCGTTGTCTTTCATAATTTCCTCCCGAAATTATAGTAGTTTAATTGTACTCTATTACAATAGAAAAATCAAGGGTGCCCACATATATAAAAACAAGGCAGAGAAAACTCTCTGCCCTTTTAAATCTTATTTAGCTGTTGTAGCCTCAGTCTTACCCGTAATCTTTGTTGAATTCGGTGCAAGCACGCCGATATAACTGTTACCGGTGTTGACCTTAATCTGCTTGCCGTTCTCGTTGTAGATCTTGATCTGACTGCTTTCGCTCTCCTTCTCCCAGGTAATCTTTCTTGCGCCTCCTTCTGAAATGTAGTAGCCGGTGCCGCCTGTCCAGTCGATTTTCACAAGGTAGTTGTCCTTGTGGAGCTTAACGTCGGTTTCAAGTACGAAAACGTTCTTGTAATTGAGCTGCTTGTCCACTGCAGAGTCCATATGAGGCTTTGCGTTGTGAGTCTTGTAGTAAACCTTTTTGGCACTGTCATAAGTGAAAGTGCTGTAGTAAAGGTTGGAGAAGTCGAGCCTGATTGTTTCAGCTGAAATATTGCCTGCCTTAGCGCTTTCGCCTTCCTCACGGAACTTGAATACGTTAACGTTCTTGTTTTCAAGGTAGTCGGTGCGGACTTCATACTGCTTCAGAGCCTTGGGAATGTTTTCACCCTTTACGTAAGCGGTGTGTTCACGGCTGTACTTCTTAAGACGCTCGGGATCTCTGCCGAAAAGCAGGGAATCAAAATTGTCCGTTGCGTTGAACATATCAATCTTAAGCTTTTCAACGGTGGGTCGTGCAAGGGACTCGTTTATACCGAAGCAGAAGTAAACTGCATCAAAGCCGTGGGCGAAAACCGGGAAGTAGTAGCGGCAGCTTCGTACGGAGCAAACGTTGGGAATTTTAGTGTAGTCGCCGAAAAGCGCCATCATTCGGGTGATACCGCCTTCAACGGGCATCTCGAACATAATGTCGGCACCGTAAATGCCGTACTGGGGAAGTGAGCCCTTAAGGTTATTTATCATAATGGCAACGGGTCGCTTCCCGACGGCTGCATCGGAGAGATTTTCGATACCCGTCAGCTTATTCACATGGGAGGTATCCTTTGCTTCGGTGGTGGGTGCCGTTGTTGTGGGAGGAGTTGTAGTCTCCTCAGGAGCGCCGAAATTGCCGAAAGCTAAAAGGCCTGCGATTGCTGCCACAACGATAACGCCTGCGATTGCCGAAATTGTTATAATTCTTTTTTTCATAAAACATCACACCTGGTTAATAGTATTGTCGCACATCGGAAAATAATGAAAGGTTGTTTTTACCTTTGTCAGAATTTGTCGATGTATTGAAAAAAGTATAGCACTATTCTGTGCATTTTTCAATAAAGAAACAGCACTTTGGTGAATATGACACTGCAATTTCGTCAGTATAACCAAAAAGCGACAGAATTCGATAAACATACAAGCAAAGATATGCTTTGTGAATAAATATGAATTGCATATTGCCCTACTGCGGGGGTGGTTTAATTCTTATATGAAATTTTTTTGCAAAACTTATTGATTTATATTTCTGAAAGTGCTATAATCAGGTAGTAAAATTACAACGGAGAAAAGAAAGACTCAAAATCGGCAAAGGGGAGGCATGTGTATATTTATAAGGAGAGGCTCGTTTTGATGTTGTATGAAGACGGAAAATATTATTTAAAAAAGGAGTAAATTATTATGAAATTATCAAAAAAACTTTTAGCAATTGTTATGGCAATTGTTATGCTCATGGGTTGCGTTGCTGTTTCAGCATCAGCAGCTATCGGTCAGGACAGATACAGTGTACTTGTACTCGATACATCAGGTAGTATGAGTGGTAGCCCCATTCAGGAAGTAAGAGAAGCCGCAAAGGCTTTCTGCGAACAAGTTCTTTCAAGCTATAGAGGCACAAACTATATAGCTATTGTAAGATTTAACAGTGGTTCATCAGTTGTTTCAGAATTTACTAATGACAAGGATGCACTTGTTGCTGCAATTGATACTCTTGGTGCAAATGGTGGTACAGATCTTGCAGGTGGTATTAATACCGCCAAGAGACTTCTTGAAGGCGTAGATGAAAGCCATATCAAAAATATTCTTGTAATGTGTGATGGTGCTCCTAACAGCACAAGTGCTGCTTATTCAGCAGTAAAATCAATTCCTCTTCACTGGAATATCTATGGTTTATATTTCTATCAGAGTGGATACAGCGCATCAGCTGCTGAGGTTATGAAAAGAGTGGGTCGACAGGGCTATTATGAAGTTGAAGACGGCGACAAGATTATGGTTGTTTTCACAGAAAATTGGGGTAGCGAAGTTACAAAGAATAATGTAAACAAAGTAATAATATATATTGCTTGCCCCGTTGATGTTTCTGTAACTCTCAATGGTGAAACGCTTAATAAGTATAACACACAGACAACATTCGGTAAGCTGACATTTGAAGGCGAAAACAACGAAAAGAAGGTTTTAGAGCTCGCTTATAGAGATGACTATAAGATTGAGGTCGATGGTACAGGTGAAGGTACAATGGATTATTCAGTTAAGTATCTTTGCAACAGTGAAGAACTTTTCAATGTAACATATCCTACAGTTGATATTACTTCAGACACCAAGATTACATCAGGCGTAGACGTTGACAATGCAGCAATTACTCTTGATGTTGACAACGATGGTGACGGTGATGTAGATGAAAAGATCTCTGCAAATGCAAGTACAACTAACTTCTTCTACAGAGTAAAAACTTTCTTTACAGAGTTATATTACAAATTTATTGAAATTATCAACAAGATTTTCGCAGGCTTTATTAAATAATTGATAATAAATCAAACTATGTAATCAATTAACCAATCAGTGCAGTGTTTATTTATAAATTTATAAATGCTGCACTGTTGTTGATTTTTAAATCCTAGGAGGGATATAATGAAATTAGGAAAGAAAATAGTTGCTATTCTTATGGTTATATTGACTATTGCAATGTTGGTGCCGTTTTCAGTGTTTGCGACGGAAGAAAAAAAACTACAGGCTAATAGTGGGGCTAATATAGTTGTTGACAATGATTTTTCGGCGATCGTAATGAATGAAATAGAAAACTCAGATGATGGGTATTTTGGTATCGATGATGTGACGATTGTCAACAAATTGGCAGTGGTTAATGCTATATTACCTAATAATTGCAAAATAGTTGTTGCTATATACGATGAATCTGGAATGAAGATGTTGGGATCGGGTATGACTGAAAGCGATGAAAATGTAAGAGAATACACGATCAATTTGGATATAGTAAGTATGCCGAGTTATTTTTTGGTAAAAGTATTTGCTATAAGCCAGGCTAATCAAGCGATAGTGGAGTCATTTGTATGCCGAGATTATACCAAAGCTTTTGAAGCGTTTTTCGCAAAAACTACGGATGATTTCGACGAGAAATATGTAATGAATTTTGATGAAAGCAAAAATAATAATTTTGCTGTTTTGAATGATGGTACTATCAGAGTTGAGTCAACTAATACAAAAAATATTATAACTAAAGCTGATGAAGAGAACGATACTTATATTATTGACGCGGCTGAATCTGTCGTGAAGAATTTAAAACATGGTGATATTATATATATAAAAACCGGTGAAGAATCAAATGAGTATATGATTATAGCTGTAGACTCTATAGCTGTAAATAAAAATCGAGTAACTATTAATTCGTCAGAAGAAAATATGGCGGATGTTTTTGAGTATATTAAACTTGATACCTCTGGTGGAGTTAAAGAAAGCGATTTAAAAGATGTTAAGTTAGGAAATGCGTTGACATTAGTTGAAGATACTGGAAGTACCTACAGAGCCAAAAAAAGAGATATAGATTATAACGAAAGTGATTCCGCATCAATAGAAACAAAAATAGAATATGAAACAGATACTACACCCAAAGTAACGGTTTCAGGTGCATTCAGTTTTACTTTTACAATTGAAATCAAACTATATTATGACAAGAAATTATTTAAAGAAGACTGGTTTGATTATAGGTTTGTCCATAAAGAAGAAGTAGGTTTTACTGGTGAAATTAGTGGTAAGCTCGAATTGGAAAAGGACGATGTAAAAATTGAAGTCCCCGCAATTGTATTGGGACCGTTTTCAGTTTCGGTTTTTGCATACCCTGTTTTAGAGGTTAGTTTGAAGTGTGAATTGATACTGATGTTTATGTCAGAGTCAGTGCAAACATACAATCCATATGATGGTGAAAAGAAACACCAAGACCAAAGCAAAAGCTTTGATGCGGATTTGAATGGTGCTTTAGAAATTAAATTTGGTATAGGAGTTGGTGTGAAAGCCAAGGCAACAGTTATTGCTATCGAATTATCAGTTGAAGCATATCTTAAGTTCGATGGTGATTCTGGTGGCTTGAAAGATTTACTTACTGAATATCATTTTTGTGATATATGCACAGAGGGTATTTTGTGGTTAGGTGTTGAAGGTAAACTAGGAGTAAACATTGAGATAACTAAAAAATTAAAATGGAATATAGTAGAAGGAAAAGTTAATATCGATGTGGAATTATGTGATTTCCATATTTCTATCTATGATGGAGATTTAGATATTGGTGAAGGTAAGTGCAAAAACAGGTGGTATAGGGCAGATTTTACTGTTACAAGTAATTCTTCCCCTGTTAAGGGCGTTAAAATTGATTTAGATGGTGGTCATGCGGATAATGACGGTGACAAAAAATTAACCGACAAATATGCTATTACAAATAATGAAGGAGAAACATTTGCATATTTTGATAATGGTGATTATAACTTGACTATTACCGCTGATGGATACAAAACTACTACAAAAAAAATAAAAATCAATAATGATAGTGAATTCTATTACATTACTCTTGTTAAAGAAAATGAAGAGCCTGATAACCCGGATAACCCAGACGATCCCGACGACCCTGATGATCCCCCGGTAATTCCCGGAAAGATTTCTTGGTCATATAACTCCGGGACAAGAACATTGACAATCTCCGGTAGTGGAGATATGGAAGATTATTGGTCATACTCAGATGCTCCATGGCATCAGTATTATATGGAGATCGAGAACGTTAAGATGTCTGAAGGTATCACACATATAGGTGATTATGCATTTGCGCAATGCAGAAGCTTGTCCAACATTACTATCCCAAGCACAGTTAAGTCAATTGGTGAAGGAGCTTTTTACGGGTGTCAGTCTTTACCGAAGATTGTAATTGGCGATAAGGTTGAGACGATTGGAGATTATGCATTCTATTATTGTGCAACAGCATCAGAGTTAAGCATAGGCAAAAAAGTTAAAACAATAGGTGCGTATGCATTTGCACAATGTGTAGCATTAACAAGCGTTACAGTACCTGCATCGGTAACCAGTATCGATAATTATGCTTTTGGATGGGATAAGAATATCATTAAAATTTCAATTCTTAATCCTTCGTGTAGCATTTATAATTCAAGTGATGTAATTCCGACATCAGCAATTATCGGTGGTTATACAGGTTCAACAGCACAAGCACATGCTAACAGATATGGACACACATTCTCAAAGATTGTTCTTATGAGTAGAAATGCTGACTATGGTATTGCAACAGCTGCATCAGTTGATTATAATGCTAAAAAGTATACTGCACAGAGCGGAAATACTATCAATGGAGAATATTATGTTCTGTTAGTGTTAAATAATTCCCTTAATGGAAACGACTTCACAACAGATCAGCTTCTCTATATTGATCAGGTTACAGCTGACACAAGTGGAAAGGTAAGCTTTACTTATATTCCCAGAACATCTGAAAACAGCAAGGTTTATATTATTGGTAATTTTGCTGATGGATCAAGCGTAAAAGAAGTATCTGCTGAAAGAATTTACGACACAGAAAACTGTTCTTGTAATTGCCATAAGAATGGTATAGCAAAATTCTTCTTCAAGATTCTCCTCTTCTTCCAGAAGATATTCAGAACAAACAAGTATTGTAAAGGCTGTGAAATGCCTCACTATTAATACTACATAACACAGCACCCCCACAATGGCGCAAGCCATTGTGGGGGTGCATCATATCTATCAACTTTTCCGTCATCCCATTATAATCTCAATCATTCTCCTGAACAGCTCAAATATCTTCTGGAAAATATTACCCACAAGGGGCTTGAAGCTGCCGCCGGATGAACCGGGATTGTCGTCGTCGGGCTTTGCGTTTTCATCGTAGCCCTGAGAGCTCATCCAGTAAAGAAGTCCCTTGGGGTACTCCATCTCAACGTGGTAACCGTTGCCGTTTATTACATTTATGTATTTATACGGTGTGTTGTCGTCCATAAAAAGGTCGGCACAAGCGGCTGTCCAGGTGTCGTGAGTCCAGTATATTGGCTCAATAATGGGTATGCCGTTGGAATAAACCATGTGCTTTGTGTTGAACAATGCCCAACGGTTTTTGTGGGGCGCGGAAGAATACTGATTGAGAGATGCCCATACACTCTGTAACGTAGAATGATAAACAAGATAGTCGTTTTTGCAGCTGATAAGCCACGTGGGCACCTTGCTCATTGCTCTTATCTCTAAATCCGAAGGATTATAAACAGGGGAAATGGGGAAGGAGGCTGCAAAGAAATCGGGATACTGAGCAACGATTCTCATGGTTCCTCGTCCGCCCATTGAAAGACCGCCTATATAAATTCGGTCGGTGTCGATGTTATCTGAATATCTTGAAACGAAAAGATCAATATCGCGCTTGAGCTTTGAGCTTTCACCGCTCCAGGCAATATCTGCGTTGGAATCTCGGGGCAGATAAAGAAAAGCACCGCCGGTACCTTGAATTTTTGCTTGATTTTCATCGGCTGCCCAGAGAGCGATGTCGTAACTGGTAAGCTGCTGACGCTTAAGCAGACTTGAGAACTGACCGTGTAGCCAGATGATGAGGGGGTATTTGGTGCTGTCGGATTCAGCTTTTACGGGAGAATAGAAAACATAGTCAAAGTAGTGGCCCTGGCCATCAACGAAAAGGCTCTGAAGTGCTTTCATACCTGCACTTTTGCTGAGTGCTGAAGCGGGCATACAGAACATGCCGAGGCAAAGAATTATACATAATAACACAGAAACAATTCTTTTCACAAAATAATCCTCCTTCTTCAAAATATATTTCATTATACTACGTTCCTGCCTGAACAGTCAATGTATAAATGTTTAAATATTATTATAAATGAAAAAATTATCTTTACAGATATTATAAAAAGAGGAGTTGAAATCTGTGTGAAGTACAAATTTCAACTCCTTTTTTCTTTAAAGAACTATGTTGCCTGATATGATGTTGTCAATAAACTGACGGGCAGCTCTGGCTGAACGGCAGCCTCGTGACAGAACAAAACGTTCAGCTGCAAGGTCAATTTTCTCTGTGTCGTACTCTATTTTTGCACTGTCGGCAAGGTGATGCACAATGTCCAGATAGGTTTTTTTGTCGGGTCTGCTGAAGGTTACCTGAATACCGAAACGCTCTGAAAGAGATATTATCTCCTGCATAGTGTCGTTGCGGTGAATGTCGTCGCCGTCACGGTCGCTGAAGGTTTCCTTTACAAGATGGCGGCGGTTGCTTGTGGCGTAAATTACCACATTCTGACCCTTTGCAGAAACCGAGCCTTCAAGAATTGCCTTGAGAGCGCTGAATTTGTCGTCGTCCTTCTGGAAGGAAAGGTCGTCAATAAAGATAATGAACTTAAGAGGATTATCCGTAAGCTCGTCAAGAATCTGCGGAATTTCTCTCAGCTGCTCTTTTCTCACCTCAAGAATACGAAGTCCCTTGCTGTAAAGCTCGTTTACAATAGCCTTGATTGTAGAGGACTTTCCTGTACCTGCGTCGCCTGTGAGAAGAATGTTTGAAGCAGGCTTGCCTGAAAGAAGAGCTGTTGTGTTGTCGAGAATAATCTTCTGCTCTCGCTTGTAGTCGATAAGCTCGCTGAGAGTGGTTCTGTCGGGATTCACAACAGGAACAATTTTACCCTCTGAAAGGTAGAACATACGGTACTTTGCATACATTCCGTAGCCGTATTCGTGTATGTTTTCAATACGGTGAGCGTAAATTTCAGCAAGGTTTAATTTTTCATCTTTGAAAGAGGGGAGAAAACCGCTGTAAGAAACGAGAGAGGTCAGCTTTTCAGCAGTAAGGTCGCAGACCTCCTGAAGAATACTCAGCTCATTCTCAGCACTTTCGGCAACAGCATCAGGCAGCTGTACTTTTTTTGTTTTGTATCTGATATATACATTCTCATCGCTTGAAGCCACTTCCGCAATATAGGAGCTGAGACTCTCAAAACCGCTTTCGTAAAGACTTTTTACAAAGCTGCTGTAAAAATCAATTGAAAGCTTTTTGTTTTCATTTCCTGTTGTGTCAAGAAAGGCAAGAAGATTTTCAATTACGGGGTCAGAAAGAAGATTTCTGAAAACCGTCAGAGAATGAAGTTTAAGAGATAAATCTTTAAGCATAAAATCACTTCTTATTTAAGTATTGCGCCCTCTGCGCCGCTTGAAACCATAGCAGCATAGCGCTTGAGATAACCTGAAAGCTCTTTTGTCTTAGGAACGAAGTTCTTCATTCTTTCTTCAAGAACAGCGTCATCAACCTTGAGCTGAAGAGTATTTTCAGGAATGTTGATAGAGATAATATCTCCCTCCTCAACAACGCCTATCATACCGCCGCTTGCAGCTTCAGGTGAAACATGACCGATGCAGGCACCTCTTGTTGCACCTGAGAAACGTCCGTCTGTAATAAGAGCAACACTGTTTCCGAGACCCATACCCATAATAGCTGAGGTGGGGTTAAGCATTTCACGCATACCGGGGCCGCCTTTGGGACCTTCGTAGCGGATAACAACAACGTCACCGGCTTTGATTTTACCTTCGTTAATAGCCTTCTGAGCTTCCTCTTCGCAGTCGAATACTCTTGCAGGGCCTTCGTGAACGAGCATTTCGGGAAGAACTGCTGAACGTTTTACAACGCTTCCGTCGGGAGCAAGGTTACCTCTGAGAACAGCTATACCACCGGTTTCACTATAGGGATTGTCAATAGGACGGATAACTTCTTCGTTGAGGTTGGGGCATAAAGCAATATTTTCGCCTACTGTCTTGCCTGTTACTGTCATGCAGTCGAGGTTAAGAAGGTCTTTCTTTGAAAGCTCGTTCATAACTGCATAAACGCCGCCTGCCTCGTTAAGGTCTTCCATATAGGTGTGACCGGCAGGAGCAAGATGGCAGAGGTTGGGAGTTTTTGCACTGATTGAGTTTGCAATATCAAGGTTTATGTCAATACCGCACTCGTGAGCAATTGCAGGAAGGTGAAGCATACTGTTGGTTGAACAGCCGAGAGCCATATCAACTGTAAGAGCATTCTGGAAAGCCTTCTCTGTCATAATGTCAAGAGGACGGATATCCTTTTTTATCATTTCCATAACAGCCATACCTGCGTGCTTTGCAAGCTCAATTCTCTGTGAGTAAACAGCGGGAATTGTGCCGTTACCCTTAAGACCCATACCGAGAACCTCGGTAAGGCAGTTCATTGAGTTTGCTGTGTACATACCAGAGCATGAACCGCAGGTGGGGCAGGTTTTTTCTTCAAATTCAAGAAGCTTTTCTGCGGTGATTTTACCTGCAGAAAATGAACCTACTGCCTCGAACATACTTGAAAGGCTTGTTTTCTTTCCGCCCACTCTGCCTGCAAGCATAGGACCGCCTGAAACGAAAACGGTGGGAATGTTGAGTCTTGCTGCAGCCATAAGAAGTCCGGGAACGTTCTTGTCGCAGTTGGGCACCATAACAAGACCGTCAAAGCCGTGAGCCATAACCATTGACTCAGTTGAGTCCGCAATAAGGTCACGGGTAACAAGAGAGTACTTCATACCTCTGTGACCCATAGCAATACCGTCGCAGACTGCAATTGCGGGGAAAACGATAGGTGTACCGCCTGCCATAGCAACACCAAGCTTTACAGCTTCGGTGATTTTGTCAAGATTCATATGACCGGGTACGATTTCGTTATATGAAGAAACGATACCGATAAGAGGTCTTGCGGTTTCTTCGCTTGTAAGACCAAGTGCGTGATAAAGTGAACGGTGGGCAGCGTTGCCGGGGCCGTCAACGATTGTATCTTTAATCATAATTTTCAGTCCTTTATAAGTGATAAAGGGCAGGGCTTTTAAAGCACTGCCCTTTAAGGTGTTTTTAGTTATTAATAAGTTTGTCTTCGCCGTTCCAGCTGTAAAGCTTACGGATGTCTTCACCAACGATTTCTGACGGATGCTCAGCAGCAAGCTTTCTCATAGCCTTGAAGTGAACCTGGCTGCCTGCATCTGACATATCGAGAAGGAAGTCCTTAGCGAAAGTACCGTCCTGAATGTCAGAAAGAACCTTCTTCATAGCCTTCTTTGTGTCCTCTGTGATAATCTTGGGACCTGTGATGTAGTCGCCGTATTCAGCTGTGTTTGAAATGGAGTATCTCATGCCTGCGAAACCGCTCTGATAAATAAGGTCAACAATAAGCTTCATTTCGTGGATACATTCAAAGTAAGCGTTTCTGGGGTCGTAGCCTGCTTCAACGAGAGTTTCGTAGCCTGCCTGCATAAGTGCGCAAACACCGCCGCAAAGAACAGCCTGCTCACCGAAGAGGTCTGTTTCTGTTTCTGTTCTGAAATTTGTTTCAAGAACGCCTGCTCTTGCGCCACCGATACCGAGAGCGTATGCAAGACCGATATCCCATGCGTCGCCTGTAGCGTCCTGCTCAACAGCGATAAGACAGGGAACACCCTTGCCTGCCTGATATTCGCTTCTTACTGTGTGGCCGGGGCCCTTGGGAGCAACCATAATTACGTTGATATCCTTTGAGGGCTTGATGCAACCGAAGTGAATGTTGAAGCCGTGTGCAAAAGCAAGTGTTTTACCTGCTGTCATGTGGGGCTCGATTTCTTCCTTGTAAAGCTTAGCCTGCTTTTCGTCATTGATAAGAATCATAACAATGTCAGCGTTCTTAGCTGCTTCTGCTGATGTCATAACCTTAAGACCCTGTCTTTCAGCCTTTGCCCAGCTCTTGCTGCCTTCGTAAAGACCAACAATAACGTCTACGCCGCTGTCCTTAAGGTTAAGTGCGTGTGCATGACCCTGTGAGCCGTAACCGATGATTGCAACGGTCTTTCCGCTGAGCTTCTGAAGGTCGCAGTCCTGCTGATAAAAAATTCTTGCCATAATAATCTACCTCTTTCTGTGAATATATGAAATATAGTTTTTACATTTTCAGAAAAGTGTTACTTTTCTTATTGTTGAAGCACCCTTTGAAAGTGAAACGATACCTGTACGGCATATTTCAAGGATTGTGTAATCTCTCATAAGATTGATGAAATCATCGATTCTTCTGCTGTCAGCCGTAAGCTGAAAAACCATGGATTCTCTTGTGTAGTCAATGGTCTTTGCGTGGAAAGCGTCAGCTGCTGCACGGATTTCGTCTCTTACGTCGGGGGTGTTTTCCATTTTGATGAGAAGAAGCTCTCTGCTTACTGATGTTTCCGAGTTGATTTCTTCAATTGAGATAACATCGGGAAGCTTATAAAGCTGATTTACCATCTGGTCCTTTGCAAGCTTTTCACCGTCAAACACAACGGTGATACGGGAAACCTCTTTGGATTCCGTTTCACTTACCGTAAGGCTTGCAATATTGAACTGTCTTCTTCTGAACATGCTTGTTACACGGTTAAGCACACCGAATTGGTTATTTACAAGTACTGCTACTGAAAATCTTTCCATATCAGTCACCAACCTTTACAATAATGTCGTCCATTGAGCCTCCGGGAGGAAGCATGGGAAGAACAAATTCATCTTTATCAATAATGCACTCAACGAGATAAGGTCCGTCATTACTGAATGCTCTCTTAAGCGCTTCATCAAGCTCAGCGGGAGTAGTAACTCTTTCTCCCTTTGCACCGAAAGCATCAGCAAGCTTTACAAAGTCTGTCTTTCTGTCAAGCACTGTGTTTGAAAAATGCTTTTCAAAGAAAAGGTTCTGCCACTGTCTTACCATACCCAGCACACCGTTATTAAGAAGGAGAATTACAAGGGGTACATTCTCTTTAACTGCAGTTGCCATTTCGTTAAGACACATTCCGAAGCTGCCGTCGCCTGTTACAAGAACAGTTCTTTCCTTTGTTGCCATAGCAGCACCGATTGCAGCACCCATACCAAAGCCCATTGTTCCGAGACCGCCGCTTGAAATGAAGCGGCGAGGCACTTTGAAATCTGCATTCTGTGCAGTCCACATCTGATGCTGACCGACGTCGGTTGCAATAGGTGTGTTTTCGTTAAGATGATTATTGAGGGTGAGAATTGCATTTCTCGGTGTCATACCCTCACGGTTATCGAGAGTGGCGATTTCTTCCTTTTTGAAAACTGCAATCTGCTCTTGCCACTGAGGATTCTTCTTTTCCTTAATTAAGGGAAGAAGCTTTTTCAGTGTTTCTTTAATGTCACCGCGAAGACCGTGGTCAACGGTAACGGTCTTTGAAAGCTCTGCACCGTCAATGTCAATATGTACAATTTTAGCTTTAGTAGCAAACTTTGAACGGTCACCCGTAACTCTGTCGTTGAATCTTGCACCGAGAGCGATAATAACATCGGCGTTATGCATAGCCATTGATGAAGCATAGTGTCCGTGCATACCCTGCATACCGAGATATCTCGGATGGTCGGTGGGAATAGCTGAAAGTCCCATCATTGAGCAGCCGACAGGAGCATCAATTTTATCTGCCAAAAGCAGAACCTCATCCTGCGCCTCGCTTGAAAGAAGACCGCCGCCTACGTAAATGTAAGGCTTTTCAGCTGAGTTTATGCACTCTGCAGCAGTTTCAATTCTGACATCCTTTGCACTTTGCTTTTCGTCGGGAAGAACAGGCTCTTTTGCGGTGTATTCACATTTTGCAATCTGAATATCCTTGGGCACGTCAATAAGCACGGGACCGGGTCTGCCTGAACAAGCAATTCTGAACGCTTCTCTGATTGTATCGGCAAGGTCATTTATGTCACCCACAAAGAAGTTGTGCTTTGTAATGGGAAGGGTGATACCTGTAATATCGATTTCCTGAAAGCTGTCCGTACCTATCTGTGAGCTCATAACGTTCCCTGTAATAGCCACAAGGGGAACAGAATCAAGATACGCTGTTGCGATACCTGTTACGAGATTAGTAGCCCCCGGACCTGAGGTTGCAATTACAACGCCGGGCTTACCCGTTGCTCTTGAATAGCCGTCTGCAGCGTGAACTGCGCCCTGCTCGTGGGCAGTAAGAACATGCCTGAGCTCATTCTGATATTTGTAAAGTGAGTCGTATACATTGATAATCTGACCGCCGGGATAACCGAAAACAGTTTCTACCCCTTGGTCAATGAGTGATTTGACGATTATATCCGCACCGGATAATATCATATTACTTTCACTCCTTTCTGTGGTAGTGCTGGGTTTTAAGCGAGTTCTGTAATTGTTTCAATTTCAACAAGAACATCCTTGGGAAGCTCTTTAACTGCAACGCAGGAGCGTGCAGGCTTGCCTGTGAAATACTCTGCATAAACCTCGTTGAAAGCAGCAAAGTCGCTCATATTCTTAAGAAAGCAGGTTGTCTTTACAACCTTTTCAATTGAAGTGCCTGCCTCTGTAAGTACGGCAACAATATTATCGCAAACCTGCTTGGTCTGGCCTTTGATGTCCTCTGCTTCAACTGCACCGGTTTTGGGGTTGATGGGAATCTGACCTGAAGCGAAAAGAAGGTTGCCTGTTACAATAGCCTGAGAATAAGGGCCGATTGCAGCGGGTGCGTTTTCGGTATAAATAACTTTACTCATAGTAAAAACTCCTTTGAATGTTTTATAGAAAAAAGCAATTGCTTACATTGAAGCAAAGAGTTTCTTCGGGGGAGGATATTTCTCTCCATTATAATTTACTAATTATACACTTGTTTTCTGCAAAAAGCAACACTTTAAACGGTAAAAACGGAAAAAGTTGTTGAATAAATTGCAGCTATAATGTATGCTTATATAGCATCCGTTAGTAAAGAGGAGAACATAACATGAACGAATATACAAAAAATGCAAAGAAGCATCTTGAAACAAACGACTGCTGTCTTGTATACTGCAACGAAAACGAGATATGCACTTCTCACGTAAGAGGTGTTCTCAGTCTGGTGCTGATGGTTAAGGAAAAGAGAACAATGGAAGACTTTTACTGTGCCGATAAGGTGGTTGGAAAGGCGGCAGCTTTTATGTACGCAATTCTTAAACCACGTGAGCTTTATGCATTTGTGCTGAGTGAAAAAGCAAAAGAGGTTCTCGATCAATACGGTATAAAGTATTATTACGGTGAAAAAGTCCCTGCAATAATCAACCGTAAGGGTGACGGCTTCTGTCCTATGGAAACGGCCACGGAAAATGCTGCAACACCATCTGAGGCTCTTTCACTTCTTGAAAAAAAGCTGAATCTTGAAGGTGAAGTACCCAAAGGAAAAACAGCAGAGGTTCAAATAGTCAAGGAAGCGTGAATTATATTTTCTGCTGCATTGTAATAAAGCGACAGAAAGTGCCGATAATAAACTAAAAAGTTTACGGTGGTTTTTTACAATGCGAAAAACAAAAATAATATGCACTATGGGTCCCTCCTGTCAGGACGAAAAAACGCTTACGGAGCTTTGTCTTGCGGGGATGAATGTTGTAAGGCTTAATTTCTCTCACGGCACTCACGAGGAACAGCAAAGCAATATAAATCTTATAAAAAAAGTAAGGGAAAAGCTGAAGCTGCCAATAGCAATTATGCTGGATACAAAAGGGCCTGAATACAGAATAAAAACATTCAAAGAGGGTAAGGTTATGCTGAGAAAAGGCGAAAGCTTTACTTTCAGATGCAGGGACAGCGACGGCGACGAAAAAGGTGTTTCGGTAAGCTACGAAAATCTTTATAAAGAAATAAAAAAAGGCGACAGTATTCTTGTCAACAACGGACTTCTTATTTTTAAGGTGACGGAAATCAGAGGTACAGATATTATTACGCAGGTAATTGCGGGCGGTGAAATATCAGACCGTAAGAGTATGAGCTTTCCCGGCAAGGTTTTTAAAAAGGAATATTTAAGTGAGCAGGATAAAAGCGATATAAGACTTGGAATTAAGAACGACGTTGATTTTATTGCCTGCTCTTTTGTTTCCTGTAAGCAGGATTTAATTGATGTAAAAAGCTTTATAAAAGAGGAAAATCCTCATTTTTCTGCAGAAATAATTGCAAAAATTGAGAACCGTTCAGGAGTGGATAATATTGAAGAAATCTGCAGTGAATGTGACGGAATAATGATTGCAAGAGGGGATATGGGGGTAGAAGTGTCTCTTGAGGAGCTTCCTTCAATTCAGAAGGAGATTATTACGAAATGCCGTCTTTTAGGTAAAAGAGTAATTACTGCAACGGAAATGCTTGAAAGCATGATACACAATCCAAGACCTACAAGAGCTGAAATTTCTGATGTTGCAAATGCTGTTTATGACGGCACAAGTGCAATAATGCTTTCCGGTGAAACTGCCGCAGGCGACTATCCTGTGCTTACAGTGGAGACAATGTCAAAAATTGCCGAAGAGGCAGAAGACAGCATAAATTATATTAAGCGTTTTCACAATTCAGAGTTCAGGATAAAGAATATCGTTGATGCAATTTCGCATGCAACAAGCGGAATGTCAATTGATCTTGATGCAAAGGCTGTTGTTGTGTGCTCTCTTTCGGGAAACACTGTAAGAATGGTATCCCGTTTCCGTGCGCCTTGTCCTATAATCGGACTTACCGTAAACGAAAAGACATGGCGAAGGCTTGCACTTAACTGGGGCGTTACTCCCGTTCTGTGTGAAATATATCCATCTACAGAGGTACTGTTTTATGTGGCAGTGAGGGAGTCCGAAAAAGTGCTCGGCCTTAAAAAAGGCGACAGAATAATAATTACGGGAGGCACAACCAACGGACAGTCCGGCAACACCAATCTTATTAAGATCGAAACGCTCTGAAAGAGCCGCAGGCTCTTTTAAATGCAAAATGCTAAATGCAAAATGCAAAATAACTGACGAAACCGGAAAGTTCTGCTTTGAATTATACGAGTGTGGAAATAAGCAGAAGGCATAATTGAAAAAGATATCCCACCTTATCTGGCGGGATATCTCAGACTGTCGATAAACGCACAAGAACAACAATACTGTTTTAATATAAGTTAAAACAAACAAATCTAAAATTTAATCTTAACTAAAAAATCTCACAAAGTATCGAACTTTGTGAGATTTTAGTATTGTTTTGACCTTTTTTTGCCCTCTCGGAGTACCTTTGTACGCCTTCGGGATAAAGAAAAGGTCATCTTGTACATTTCTCGGCAGTCTATCAGCTTGTCGAAAACTCCTTTTTCGACAAGCTGAGATATCCCACCTTATTTGGCGGGATATCTTTATATCATAAATTAAATGTCGGGCGCAATTTTGCATTTTGCATTCTGCATTTTGCATTTTTTAGTGTTCTGCTTCAAAAAGGATAACCCGAGTAGCAAAGTCGTCGCCCTTGAAGCCTACATCAATACCTCTGTTCATAAGAAGGTCGCCTCCGTAAACTTTTCCGTCTGCTGTGTTTTTATAAAGCTTATCGGGGCAAAGACCCTGAAGTCTGAACTTGGGATTCTTATCGTTGGCAACAGCCATAGCCTTGCCTGCAAAAAGGAAAACGGTGTTCTTGTCCTTTGAAACGGTTTCCCATGCGCAGTAGTTGCTCTCATAGGGGTTTACAAGACGGTAGAAATCACCCTCGCACATAAGCGGACGGACTTTCTTTTCAAAATTCACCTGCTCCTTGATTTCTTCCATCTCTTTATCGGTGCATTTTGTAATGTCAAGCTCGTAGCCGAAAGCACCCATATAAGCAACATCGCCTCTTGTTTTAAGGCGTGTTGTTCTTCCGCACTGGTGGTTGGGAACAGCTGTTACATGGCTTCCGATTGAGTAAATGGGATAGCACATTGAGGTTGTGTACTGAATCTTAAAGCGACAGCCGGCGTCGGAGTTGTCACTTGCCCAGAACTGAGGCATATAGTAAAGCACACCAAGGTCGTATCTGCCACCGCCTGATGAACAGCCCTCAAAGAGAATGTTCGGGAAAGCAGTAACAATTCTGTGCATAATATCGTAGAAGCCGAGAACATATCTGTGGTTGTAGCCGAGGCAGGGCATATCGGTAATCTGACGGTTCATATCCCACTTTACATACTCGATATTTGCGTTTGCAAGAATGTCGCTTACTGCTTTTACTATGTAATCACGCACCTCAGGTCTTGTGATGTCAAGCACCAACTGCTGACGGATTTCAATGGGAGTACGCTCGTCAATGTGTACTGCCCAGTCGGGATGTGCTCTGTAAAGGTCTGAGTCGGGGTTTACCATTTCAGGCTCAAACCACAGACCGAATTTCATACCGATTTTGTTTATCTTTTCTGCAAGACCGTCAATTCCGCAAGGCAGCTTTTTCTTGTTTACGAACCAGTCGCCGAGACCTCTGTGGTCGTCGTTTCTCTGACCGAACCAGCCGTCGTCAAGAACGAACAGCTCAATACCGGCCTTCTGCGCTTTTTTAGCAATTGCAAGAAGCTTTTTCTCGTTGAAATCGAAGTAAGTACCCTCCCAGTTATTAATAAGGATAGGTCTTTCCTTGTGGGTAAAGGGACTTGTCATAATGTTGTTACGGATAACGTCGTGCATCTCTCTTGACATTTTGCCAAGGCCCTCATCGGAATAGCAGATAATGCTCTGAGGAGTGCAGAATTCCTCGTCCTTTTTAAGTGTCCAGCGGAATGAAAGAGGATTGATACCCTGCTGAACACGAAGAAAACCGAACTGGTCAACAGAAGCTACGGTTGAATGGTTACCGCTGTATACAAGAGAAAGAGCGAAAACCTCACCGTTTGTTTCGTCAGCACCCTCTGAGCAGATAACAGCAAAGGGATTCATCTGATGACCGCTTGCGCCTCTTGCGTTGCCTGCTTCAACCTTTACGCCAAGCTGTAAGGGTGTGCGTATCATATCTCTTTCTCTCAGCCACGCACCTGCAAAGTGAATCATTTCATATTCGCCTCTGGGGAAGTCAAGAGATGCCGAATAAGCAGAGGAAAGCTCTATGTCGCAGTCTGCTTTGTTAATAAGCACGGCGTGACGGGCAATAATGTTATATTCCTCAAAAACAACGTAGTAAAGATGTGCTTCAAACTCAACTGCATCGTCAGTAAGCACAACCTCAAGAGTGTCAGCCTTGCAGTCGCCCTTGTTGAGTGAGGGCATATCCTTAACCTTGACTGCTTCGTTTTCGTGAATGATAACATCCTTTACGGTAAGCTTTGCACTGGGGTGACCGAATTTGTTCATTATCTGATAAGCGGGGTTTCTCAAATCGGAAAGTCCATATGACGGATACTCCTGAGGGTAAACATCAAGAGGAATTGTGTTGGATATTATTCCTCCGCCTTCGGT
The DNA here is from genome assembly GCA_045121655.1 of Acutalibacteraceae bacterium. Classification (GTDB taxonomy): domain Bacteria; phylum Bacillota; class Clostridia; order Oscillospirales; family Acutalibacteraceae; genus UBA6857. The sequence goes on from JBGVGM010000052.1 coordinate 19,620, forward strand.
CCACTGCTCTTTCATAAGTGAATAGTCACGGTCGGCGATTTTCTTACCCATATGAAAATTCAGAAGGTCGCCCTTTTCATTTATAACCATTACATAGCTTACTTCTCTGCCTATAAGATGAAGGGTGTTACCGTTTTGTTTAATCATACTTTTACCTCCGTAAAAATGTTTTCGTCCTTTACTCAGATTGCCTTGAGAAGTTCGGGAATGTTTTTGATTGCACCCACGAGTCCCTTGAGAATTTTTCCGAGCCCCTTGCCTGCACCTTGTGAGTTGAGAATCATAAGAAGACCCTCAGCCATTTCAGCAGAGAAAACTCCTGCACTCATAGTAACAAAGTTTCTTATGGGAATCTCAAGTGCCATAGCCTTCAGCATGCCTGACATTGAATCGCTTGGGTCGAAAATTGCGTCCATAGCAGTGTTGAGAAGAGAGTTGATTCTTCCGCCCCACTTTGTGTATCTTGCATCGCCAAGGCTGTTTGCAAGGGTAATGGGAGCGGTGATGTCAAGTGTAGGTGAGGGGATTTCTCTTCCGAGAACAGCCTCAAAGGCACTGTCGGGAATATCCTGAACGTCTGCCATATAGTAGCAGGGTGCAGTCTTTCTGTAATCGGGCACTTCTGCTTCTACTGTTGAGGTTACGTTTACCGTAGCTTCAAGTCTTATATCACGGCTTGAAGCACCTACCATAATATCAAATTCGCCGCTTTCAACGTGCCAGTCCATAATGTTCACGTTGTAGTAAGCGAAGGCTCTTTTTGAAAGCTCAATTGAAATCTCTTTTTCTTCACCCGGCTCAAGATAAACCTTGTTGAAGGCACGAAGCTCTTTTACGGGACGGAAAACGGTACTTTCTCTGTCGCTTACGTAAACCTGAGAAATTTCTGCACCTGCCATAGCACCTGTATTTTTGATTTTGTATGTAAGAGTGAGAGTGTCTGTATCCTTGATTTTATCAGCTGAAAGCTTAATATCACTGTACTCAAATGAGGTGTAGGAAAGACCGAAGCCGAAGGGGAAGAGCACGTTTTTCATTGCTGAATCGTAGTATCTGTAGCCTACGAAAACGCTTTCTCTGTGTTCAGCTGTCTGCTCTGTGCCGGGATAGTAGTTGTAGCAGGGAGTATCGGAAAGAGCAGCGGGATAGGTTTCGGCAAGCTTACCTGAGGGATTAGCCTTACCTGTAAGAAGGTCAGCAACGGCAAGACCGCTTGCCTGACCGCCGAGATAACCGTTGAGCACAGCCTTGACGTCATTTATCCAGGGCATTTCAACGGGTGAACCGCCTGAAAGAACAACCACCACATTTTTATTTACCTCAAGAACCTCCTCAAGAAGCTTTGTGTGTGAAACGGGAAGACCGAGATGGCTTCTGTCGTAGCCCTCTGATTCGTATTCCTCGGTAAGTCCGATGAACAAAACGGCAATATCGGCTTTTTCCGCAACGATGCGTGCATCTCTGAGCATTGTCTCGTTGATTTCGTCCTTCTTTTTATTGTAGCCGGGGGCAAAAAGAGGATTCACGCCAAGCGCAATAAGTCCGTCAAAGGCATCGGAAAGCTTTGTGGGGTTGATTACTGAAGAGCCTGCGCCCTGATAACGGGGAGCTCTTGCCATTTCGCCGATAACTGCAATTTTTGCGTCCTTTTTAAGGGGAAGAATATTGTCTTCGTTTTTGAGAAGCACAAGTGACTGACGGCAGATTTCGGCAGCAAGCTCGTGATGTGCATTTTTGTCGTAGGTGTAATCGCCCAAAACTTCCTCACTCTTTTTAATGAGAGTGAGCATTCTGTCTGCTGCAAGGTCAACGTACTTTTCATCGAGAGAGCCGTCACGTACAGCAGCGCAGATTTTCTTATCATTATATCCGCCTGATGAGGGCATTTCAAGGTCGTTACCGTTTTTAAGGCCCAGAACTCTGTCGTTTGCTGCACCCCAGTCTGTTACAACGATACCCTCAAAGCCCCATTCGTCACGGAGAATATCATTCTGAAGGTAGCCGTTATCTGAGCAGTATGTACCGTTGAGTCTGTTGTAGGCATTCATAACTGTCCAGGGCTGAGATTTTTTTACTGCAATTTCAAAGGCAGTGAGGTAAATCTCACGCATAGCTCTTTCGTCAACAACGCTGTCAATTGTCATTCTGCGTTTTTCCTGGCTGTTTACTGCAAAGTGCTTGATTGATGTACCAACGCCTTTTGACTGAACGCCGTTTATAAGACCTGCTGCAAGCTCACCTGCAAGAAGGGGGTCTTCGGAAAAGTATTCGAAGTTTCTTCCGCAAAGGGGGCTTCTTTTCATATTGACACCGGGGCCGAGAATAACGCTTACCTTTTCAGCTAAGCATTCTTCGCCCATAGCTTCACCCATTCTGTAAAGCAGGTCGGGATCCCATGAGCAGGCAGTTGTTACTGCAGTGGGGAAACAGGTTGTGGGAACTGAGTTGGAAAGACCTTTTTTGTCGCCGTCAGGATTCTGCTTTCTTAAGCCGTGAGGGCCGTCGGTAATCATCAGCTCGGGAATGCCAAGACGGACGTTGCCTCTCAGGTGCCAGAAGTCCTTGCCTGAAAGAAGGGCAACCTTTTCTTCAAGAGTCATTTTTGAAAGTAATTCTGTGTTCTTCATATTATACCTCCTCAAGTATATACAGCTTAATTATAGTATTATATGGAAAGAAGGTCAAGAGGGAAAATCAAAAGCAGGGGGGTATTTTATTTTGTAACCCGTCATATATATTGATGGGGTGATTTTATGGATTGCTGCAGAATTACTGACCTTCATTCAAAGCAGGTAATCAACACAAAAACGGGCTGTCAGCTGGGGTGTGTGAGCGATGTTGAAATAAACACCTGTGACGGCAGACTCGTAGCGCTTATTATCTGGGGGAAAACCCGTTTTCCCGGCAGACACGACGAGGATATACGTATACTGTGGAAGGATATAGAGGTTATCGGCGATGACACAATTCTAGTATGCAATTACGAAAGCGTATCCTGCAGAAAAGGGTCAGGAAAACAAAGCATATTTGACAATATTTTCCGTTGAAAAATATACAAAGTTACGAAAATTCTCTCAGCGCTTGAAATATGAACAAATTGTTGCTATAATTCATTCTAGACTTGTTCTACAAGCTAAAAATGAAGAGGAGGACATATTATGTTCAAAAAATCAATAGCTATTCTGCTCGCACTTATGATGCTTTTCTCAATGGCACTTCCCGCATCAGCAGCAGATTCATCAGCAAAAGCACAGGAAAATGTTGAAGCTTTCTTCTCTGAACTTCTCGGCGGCAAGGTAGAGATCGGCGAAGAATTCTATGAAGCAATTCTCAGCGGTCTTGATGCATCTCCTTCAAAGAACGAGGTTGCAAATGCAGTTTCACAGTACGCCGTTGTTGCAGCTGAGGATGTAGACAGCGTTGACGCTCTTGCTCAGGCAATTGCTGACGATTCAGTTTACACAATCAAAACTCTCGAAAACGGCAAGAAGACAGTTTACATTGCAGTTAATGTTGCTGAGCATCCCGAGCTTTTCGAAATGGATGTATTCCGTGCAGCAGTTTACAAAATCTGCGACAAGCAGAACGCAATAGAAGAGGTTGCTGCTGACCCTGAAAGTTTTGACCTTCTTACCTACAAGCGCTTCGCAGGTGAGCTTTATCTTCACATGAGAATTTATGAAATTGCTGATCCTTTATCGATAGTTCTTGGCGCTGTTTTTGATTTCATCAATAAGATTGTTGAAATGACAGGCGTTGCTGATATGAATATCGATGAAAACCGTTTTCCCGGCTTTATGTTCGATATTATCGGTGAGCTTGTACTTATGTAAAAATCAGATAATAAAAAAATCAGGGGATCAACCCCTGATTTTTTTATGCGTAATATCCTTCACAGAAAAATCTTTCTACGAGGGCAACCATAGCCGTTGTTACAACGTTTGCAATAACCGTTACAAGCACCAACAGCTTTTTGTTCTTTACACTTTTCTTCAGCCAGAAGTACATAAACGGCAGCTCAACCGCTACGGTGATTATGAGAAAAGCTGCACCGACGGTGTAAAACGGACCTCTTTGGAGAATCTGTGTAAGAGTGTAGTAACCTGCATAAGGTGTGGTGTAGCTGTAGCCGATGTAGGGTACGGCAAAGGAAATCAGGTTGCCTATAAGTACACCTGTAAAAACTCTGTGCCAATTGCCGATTTTCAGAAAACCGTTAAGTGCGGCAGTTTCAATTATGAGAGTTGCAAGAGCAACAAAGGGCAACACATCGTAGGGCCTTGTTTCAGAAATCCATACCCACGAGGAGTTAGCGAAAGCCGTAAGGCTGAAAATAAAAATCAGCATTGAAGTGGTCACAGTGTTTGTAATAAGCTTGTATCTGTTCATATTGTAACCTCCTTTGATATTTGTATTTTACCACGGGAGATGAAGTGCTTTCAACAGAATAAACCTTACGATTTCCTTAAGATTCTTAAGACTTTACAACAGATAAGCTTATGATCGGAGCGAAGCGACCCGCAATTATTCATTATTAATTATTCATCATTCATTATTCATTAAAACGAAAGCACCCTCAGAGGGCGCTTTTGTTTATCTGATTGTTGCCATTCCTGCAAGACCTAACCAGAATTTTTCATATCCCTCAGGATAGTCGTCTGTTGTTCCGCAATAATCGCCGTGGTCCATACCGTAGACAGGTTCAAGATAATACCATGAACCGGGTTTTATTGAATTTTCGGCAAGAGATTTTTCATAGGAAAAAGCGTTGTCACTCTCATCAATTGGATAAAGTGCACTCTTAAGAGGTACCATACCGTCGTTGTTTGCCCACTGACTGTCCATTTTAATTCCGTCAATGGTAAGTCCCTTCGACATTGAAAGGAGAACGGTTGTGCCACCGAAGATGGGTGCAACATCATGAGTTTTTATCTGACAGCCCTTTTCATTTTCTTCGGTTACCGTGCCTGAAACTGAGTAGTAGTAGGTTTCAGGATTCATTTTTATTATCTCGTTAAGCCTCTGTGAACCGCCGACGGTCAGGTCAACTCCTGCGTTGTCCTTAGCCTTCATAAAGTTGATAATGTTTCTGAGACTGAATCTGACCCTGCCTGTGCCGCCCTCGGGAGTAAGACCGAAGTGTGCAAGACCTAAATCAGAGTTGAAGCCTATAGGCTTATCGCCGAAAACGCACATTGAGTGAACGAGCACTGCAATAAGGAAAAGGGGAACAACGGGGTCAACAATAAGGTTCGCAATCTGTGAGCCGTTGTGACAGCCGGAAAGAGTAATTACGCTGTGAACAGCCTTTTTGTGTCCGCCTTTGAAAAGGGGAGAGGTCTCATCGCCTGTTGCGGCAATTTCCGCCTCGTCACCGAAAGCCATAAGTGAGGTGAAAAGTCTGCTTGCAGGGCCGCCGAAGGAGTGACCCACAAGGTTGAGAGGCTCGTCAGGTGACCACACCTTGCCCATAAGAGGCTGACCTTCAAAGCTTCTGCCGAAACGAGCGTGGTTGTGAGCTTTTGAGTGAGCTTCGCCGTAGTCTACAACTGTACCTGTAAGCTGAGCGTAGATTTCGCAGGCTCTGTCCCATGCACTGTTTACGGGACCAACCGAAACTGCATAGGCATCATAGCCGTTTTCCTTGAGGAACTTTACAAAATCGCCGTCACCCTCACTCATACCTGCGCCTGCACCCCAGTAGGGGTAGTTTTCTGTTGCAGAATCGTACTGTCCCCAACCGCCAAGTCCGTGAATGAGAATAAAGGGGTAGTTGTTGGATTTTTCAGCAGCTGCTGCAAAGGTCACTGCTTCTTCAGTATCACCCTTAGCAAAGGAAAAAAGAGAAAGGGTTGAAATAAGCATAACAAGTGCGAGCAGAAAGGAAATTGCCTTTTTTGTTTTCTTCATAATTGATTCTCCTTTACTGTATTTTATAAGTGCATTATACCACGCTTGTTCATAATTTGTCAATAATTTAGAGTGGCACAGAAAAACCATTGTAAAAGCTGAAATCAGGCTGATACAATGGTTTAGTGTTATTTAATTTCCTGTTCAAGATTGTTGAATTCTTCAGTGTTAAAAAAATCGGCCAAAGTTATACCAAGTCCGTCGCATATCATTTTTATGGTTAGAATTTTCGGATTCTGACTTCTGCCGTAAAGAATAGCTTTAACAGATGACGGAGGTAACCCACATACAGTGGCGAGTTTATTTATAGTAATATTGCGTTCACCGCACAATTCAAGTATTCTGTTTTTTATTGCTGATACCGTATCCATAGTTTATACCTCACAATGATATTATTATGAAACCATCATAATAGAAAGCAGTTGCAAAAGTAGGCAATACGTGATACTATTACAGGCGATGCGTTGCCGTTTAACGCAACTTATTAATTATGTTTTGAGGTGTAATTTATGAGAAAAATCTGTAAATCTGAAATAGTATCTGATAAGTGGATAGATTCCTTGATAAGCAAAAGGTGGGCAGGAGGGTACAGGTATTTCAGCTCTCTTGCTCTTACTGAAAGTGATTTTGAAATATATAAAGAATGGTTTGAAAAATGTGAGAGTCTTGGCCTTGAGTATGCCTTAGGATATATTGAAACAGGAGAAATATATAAAATATTATGGGGCTTTTCAATGTTTGAAATTCTGCCAATGGGCAAGGGTGTCGCTGTTTCTCATGCCTTTGAAAGAGAGAATGAAAGTGAGATAATAAGGGAAATGGCAAAGGAAAAATTTGCCAAAAGTAATTTCCTGATTTTTTCTGATGAAATCCATAAATGCCATATGAAAAAGTCAGAGGAAGAATGGAACGAAATCCTTGATATAATAAACAGCAATTGAATAATATAATTTACCTACAACTACCATAGTCAAATCCGTTGACAAAGAACAGACGAAATGCTAAACTCATTACGGCGGTGAGAAAGGAGAGAGGATTTTTTAAAACAACCGTTAATCGATAAAAAATAATCGGTTTCAACAAAAAATATTTAAATTAAGAGAACTTTTTCACCTTTTAGATATTTACAACTTGACGTTAAAGTGATAGAATATAGTTTGGTAAAATATAAACCCGAAAAATATTACCTATGAAAAATACAAGGAGGACAAATCCAATGGCAAGAAAAATGAAAACCATGGACGGTAACAACGCAGCTGCTCACGTATCCTATGCGTTCACAGAAGTTGCAGGTATTTACCCCATCACACCGTCCAGCCCCATGGCAGACTATGTAGACCAGTGGTCAGCTCAGGGACTTAAGAATATTTTCGGAACAAGAGCAAACGTTGTTGAAATGCAGTCAGAAGCTGGTGCTTCAGGTACAGTTCACGGCTCACTTGCAGCAGGTGCTCTCACAACAACCTACACAGCTTCACAGGGTCTTCTTCTTATGATCCCCAACATGTACAAAATCGCAGGTGAACTTCTTCCTTGCGTATTCCATGTATCAGCTCGTTGTGTAGCTTCACACGCACTTAACATCTTCGGCGACCATTCAGACGTTTACGCTTGCCGTCAGACAGGCTTCGCAATGCTCGCTGAAACAAATACACAGGAAGTTATGGACCTCGGTGCTGTTGCTCACCTTGCAACAATCAAGAGCCGTGTTCCCTTCCTTAACTTCTTTGACGGTTTCCGTACTTCACACGAAATTCAGAAGATCGAAATCTGGGATTTCGACGATCTTAAGGAAATGTGCGATATGGACGCTGTTGAAGCTTTCAGAAAGAGAGCTCTCAACCCCGAACGTCCCGTAATGCGCGGTTCACACGAAAACGACGACATCTTCTTCCAGAACAGAGAAGCTTGCAACAAGTACTACGATGCAGTTCCCGCTATTGTTGAAGAATATATGGATAAGGTTAATGCTAAGATCGGCACAAACTACAAGCTCTTCAACTACTACGGTGCTCCCGATGCAGAAAGAGTTATCGTAGCTATGGGTTCAATCAACGACGTTGCTGAAGAAGTTATCGATTACCTTACAGCTCAGGGCGAAAAGGTTGGTCTTGTTAAGGTTCGTCTTTACAGACCCTTCTCAGCTAAGCACCTTCTCGCAGCTATTCCCGAAACATGTAAGAAGATCGCTGTTCTTGACAGAACAAAGGAACCCGGCTCACTTGGTGAACCTCTTTACCTTGACGTTGTTACAGCTCTTGCAACTGCAGGCAGAACTGGTGTTCAGGTAATCGGCGGCCGTTACGGTCTCGGTTCAAAGGATACACCTCCCGCAAGCATCTTTGCTGTATACGATGAACTTAAGAAGGATGCTCCCAAGCCTCAGTTCACACTTGGTATCGTAGACGACGTTACAAACCTTTCACTTGAAGAAAAGGCTGCTCCCAACACAGCTGCTGAAGGCACAATCGAATGTAAGTTCTGGGGTCTCGGCGGTGACGGTACTGTTGGTGCTAACAAGAACTCAATCAAGATCATCGGTGACCATACAGACAAGTATGTTCAGGCTTACTTCCAGTATGACTCAAAGAAGACCGGTGGTATCACAATTTCTCACCTTCGTTTCGGTGACAAGCCCATCAAGAGCCCCTACTATATCAACAAGGCTGACTTCGTAGCTTGCCACAACCCCTCATATATCGACAAGGGCTTCAAGATGGTTAACGACGTTAAACCCGGCGGTGTATTCCTTATCAACTGCCAGTGGAGCGACGAAGAGCTTGACAAGCACCTTTCAGCAGACGCAAAGAAGTATATCGCTGAAAACAACATTCAGCTTTACACTGTAAATGCTATTGACCTTGCTATCAAGGTTGGTATGGGCAAGAGAACAAACACAATTCTCCAGTCCGCATTCTTTGCTCTTGCAAACGTAATGCCTTCAGCTGAAGCCATTCAGTACATGAAGGACGCTGCAACAAAGTCCTACTCAAAGAAGGGTCAGGATGTTGTTGACGCTAACCACAACGCTATCGACGCAGGTGCTACAGCTTTCCATAAGGTAGAAGTTCCTGCTGCATGGGCTAACGCTACAGACGATAAGGCTGCTGCTAAGAGCGAAGGCAAAGAAAAGCTCGTTAAGATGGTTGACTCAATCCTTAAGCCCGTTGGTCTTATGGAAGGCAGCAATCTTCCCGTTTCAGCATTCGTTGATCATGCTGACGGTACTTTCGAACACGGTGCATCAGCTTACGAAAAGCGCGGCGTTGCAGTTCTCGTTCCCGAATGGGATCCCGAAAAGTGCGCTAAGTGTAACCAGTGTGCATTTGTTTGCCCCCACGCAACAATCCGTCCCTTCGCTATGAACGAAGAAGAAGTTGCTGCAGCTCCCGCAAACATGAAGAAGGCTCCCAAGCCCGTTGTTAAGACAAACTACACTTATACACTTGCAATTTCTCCCATGGATTGTATGGGATGCGGAGTTTGTATCGGCGTATGTCCCACAAGCTCACTCAAGATGGTTGCTCGTGAATCACAGCTTGCTGAGCAGGAAGTATTCGATTACTGCGTAGCAAACGTAACAGAAAAAGAAGAAACAACAAAGACAATGAACGTTGTTGCAAGCCAGTACAAGAAGCCTCTCCTCGAATTCTCAGGCTCATGCGCAGGCTGTGCTGAAACATCATACGCTCGTCTTATTACTCAGCTCTTCGGTGACAGAATGTATATCTCAAATGCTACAGGCTGTTCATCAATCTGGGGCGGTCCCGCAGCAACATCACCCTACACTGTAAACGGTGAAGGCCACGGTCCTGCTTGGGCTAACTCACTCTTCGAAGATAACGCTGAACACGGTCTTGGTATGTACTACGGCCAGAAGGCTATCAGAGACAGACTTATCTCAGAAGTTAAAGAAATTGCTGCTTCAGACGTTTGCACAGCAGAAGTTAAGGCAGCAGCTGAAGAGTATCTTGCAACTGTAAACGACGGTGAAAAGAACACAGCAGCTACAAAGGCTCTTGTTGCAGCTATCGAAGCAGCAGGTGCTAACTGCGACCTTTGCAAGGACGTTCTTGCTAACAAGGAATACCTTTCAAAGAAATCCGTATGGATCTTCGGCGGTGACGGCTGGGCTTACGATATCGGTTACGGCGGTCTTGACCATGTTCTTGCTTCAGGCCAGGACGTAAACGTAATGGTATTCGACACAGAAGTTTACTCAAATACAGGTGGTCAGGCTTCAAAGGCTTCAAACATCGGTCAGGTTGCTCAGTTCGCAGCTGCAGGTAAGGAAATCGCTAAGAAGAGCCTTGCTGAAATCGCTATGAGCTACGGCTATGTATACGTTGCACAGGTTGCTATGGGTGCTAACATGAACCAGACACTCAAGGCTATCCAGGAAGCTGAAGCTTACAACGGTCCCTCACTCATCATCGGCTACTCACCCTGCGAAATGCACTCAATCAAGGGCGGTATGACAAACTGTCAGGCTGAAATGAAGAAGGCTGTTGAATGCGGTTACTGGAATATGTACCGTTACAATCCTGCTCTCAAGGCAGAAGGCAAGAATCCGTTCACTCTTGACTCAAAAGAACCCAATGCTGATTATCAGGCATTCATCAAGAGCGAAGCTCGTTATACAAGACTTATGCGTGAATTCCCCGAAAGAGCTGAAAACCTCTTCAAGAAGAGCGAAGCAGCTTCAAAGGCAAGATACGCACACCTTCTCAAGCTCAAGGATCTCTACGCTCCCGACGCTGAATAAGAGAATAAACTACAGAAGACCGTCCCTCGTGGGCGGTCTTTTTTTTTGAGAGTTAAGAGTTAAGAGTTGAGAGTTAAGATGTGGGTCGCTTCGCTCCGATTGTATCCACCTTTACAGAGTAAAAGGAGTCAAGCTCTACCTGCCAAATTATGTTGATACCGTAGGGACCGGCGTCCCCGACGGTCCGATTTCATCAACAAAGTTGAAAGTTGAAAGTGGAAATGCGGGTCACTTCGCTCCGATTGTATCCACCTTTACAGAGTAAAAGGAGTCAAATTCTACCTGCCAAATCAGGTTGATACCGTAGGGGCTGCCATCGGCAGTCCGATTAAAATTTACTCTTTACCCGTAACAAACAACCTCACTCTGCGGAATACATCTATAAATCTTCCGAAATGTAAAGTCGCGACCACATCTTAACTCTCAACTCTTAACTCTTAACTCTTTAAAAAAGCTTTGCATTTATTTATAATAAGTTCTTGACATTATCTCATTAATGTGTTAATATGTTACCACACTAAAGTGACACAAGTCACAATACATATCCCGAAAGGAAGTAATTAAAATGAAAAAGAAATCAATTGCTCTCATTCTTGCTGCTCTTGCAGTAATTATGTGCTTCGCTCTCGCTGCTTGCGGCGGCACACAGGGCGGTGAAACGCCCTCAACAGACGCTCCCGAAGTTGCTTCAGACCTTGATTATATCAAGGAAAAAGGCAAGATGATCATCGGTTATACAGAATTCGCTCCTATGAACTATAAGAACGATGCAGGTGAATTCGTTGGTTTTGAAACAGACTTCGCTAAGGCAGTTTGTGAAGAACTCGGCGTTGAAGCTAAGTTCCAGCTTATCTCATGGGAAGCTAAAGAAACAGAACTCGCAGCTAAGGCAATCGACTGCATCTGGAACGGTATGACAATCACTCCCGAAAGACTTGAAGCAATGTCAATCTCAACTCCTTACATGGCTAACAAGCAGGTTCTTATCGTTAAGGCTGAAAACGCTGACAAGTACCTCAAGCCCGAAGATATGGACGGCGCAAAGATCGTTGCTGAAATCGAATCAGCAGGTGAAGGCGTTGCTAAGGAAGATGCTTTCTTCGCAAAAGCTCAGTACACATCAGTTGCTGACCAAGCAACAGCTCTTATGGAAGTTGCTTCAGGCGTTTCAGACGGTTGCGTAGTTGACTATGTTCTTTCAATCGGTATGATCGGTGAAGGCACAGACTATGAAGACCTTGTAGTTGTTGATTCACTTGCATTCGCTGACGAAGAATACGGTATTGCATTCCGCAAGGATAGCGATGTGGCAGCAGCTGTTAACGAAGCTATCTCAGCTCTCGTTGCAAACGGCAAGCTCCAGGAAATCGCAGCAAACTATAAGCTTGAAGCACAGCTTATCGCAAAATAATTTAAACTGACGATATACCGAATGCCGTCTCTAATGGGCGGCATTTTGGTTGTTTATTAACTTTTAAATTGAGGATGTATATATGAGTTTTGGAGTTATTAACAGCGAACTTCTGAAAGGCTTTCTTGAAAATATTGAGCTTTTCTCCATAACCCTTCTTTTTGCTCTGCCTTTGGGTCTTGTTATCGCTTTTGGCTCAATGTCAAGGATAAAGGTAATAAAGGGAGCAACAAAGAGCTTTGTTTGGGTAATCAGAGGCACACCCCTGATGCTGCAGCTTTTCGCAGTTATGTATGTGCCGGGCTTTGTATTCGGTTGGCAGATTCCCGGTGAAAATCCACGAATGACTGCGGCTGCAATCGCTTTCATTATCAACTATGCCTGCTATTTCTCAGAAATTTACCGTGGCGGTATCGAAAGCATACCCAATGGACAGTATGAGGCAGGTCAGGTGCTTGGCATGACAAAGACACAGACCTTTTTCAAAGTTGTACTTCTTCAGGTAGTGAAGAACATTGTTCCGCCTATGAGCAACGAGTTTATGACACTTATCAAGGACACGGCTCTTGCAAGAGTTATCGGTGTGGTTGACATTATTATGACTGCGGGCTCATTCTCTGCACGAGGTGTTATCTGGCCGCTTTTCTATACAGCACTTTTCTTCTTAGTTTTCTGCGGACTTATGACTGTTATTTTCGGCAGAATCGAAAAGAAGCTGGACTATTTCCACAGTTAAGGAGGGGAGAAGAATGGCTATACTTGAAGTTAAAAACATAAATAAAAGCTTCGGCAAAACCGAGGTTCTCAAAGGCGTTTCCTTTTCTCTCGAGGAAGGTCAGGTGCTTTCAATTATCGGCTCATCAGGCAGCGGTAAAACTACACTTCTGCGCTGCATAAACTTCCTTGAAACTGCAGACAGCGGCAAAATTACAGTTGACGGTGATGTGCTTTTTGACTCAAAAAGCACAGAGAAAATGACGGCTAAGCAAAAAAGAGACAAGCAGCTTTCAATCGGTCTTGTTTTTCAGCAGTTCAATCTCTTCCCCCAGTATGATGTTCTCGGTAACGTAACTCTTGCACCGAAGCTCCGTGCAAAGGAAAGAGAGGATTTCAAAAAGAACAAGGCTGAAATATACAGGGAGATTGATGAAAAGGCGATTAAGCTTCTCAATCAGATGGGACTTGCCGATAAGGTGCATAACTACCCCTGTCAGCTTTCAGGCGGTCAGCAGCAAAGAGTTTCAATTGCAAGAGCAATGGCGCTTGAGCCGAAAATTCTTTTCTTTGACGAGCCTACATCAGCTCTTGACCCTGAGCTTACAGGCGAAATTCTTAAGGTTATCCGCGAGCTTGCAGAAACCAACATGACAATGGTAATCGTAACCCATGAAATGAACTTCGCAAAAGAGGTTTCGGACTACATCGTGTTTATGGACCAGGGTGTAATAGCTGAGGAGGGTAAGGCTGAGGACATTATCCTCAATCCTCAGACAGAAAGACTTAAAGCATTCCTCAACAAAGTAAACGACAAATAAATTTTCGCCCCGTGAAACTTGTTTCACTGGGCGACTTATTGTATAAAGCAAACATAAAATTCATTTAGGGAATTTATTGATCCGTATTTTATTTTTTTTTGGAAAAGTATACCAAAATCTCTCTGTTTTTTATAAAAAAATTCAATGGAGCAGTAAAAAATATTGACATTTTTTACAACCAAGCTATAATATTATTATGAAAGTGTAAATAAAATATTATAAAAAAGGAGAAAACGGGAATGAGTTTTAAAAGAATTCTTTCAGAGAAGAGAATTCCGGTTGCAACACCTGAAAGCATCATAGATTCTTCAGGTAAAGCTGTATTCGGTACCTTCGATAAGGAATTTAAAAACCTTAATCTTAAAGAGATTGACAAACAATGTCCATATTTGCCTAACAAAACCAATTGGCTGCGC
>JBGVGM010000053.1:0-18865 GCA_045121655.1 Acutalibacteraceae bacterium
ATTTATGTTTTGCAGCAAAAAACTCTCCCAGAGGGAGAGGCCAGAGTTGTGCTTTATTTTTTTATAGATAAAACAAAGACCGCCAGTGGCGGTCTTAAAAAGTTTTTGCATTTACTTAAGCTTTCTTCCCATAAGTACGCCCATAACCGACGCCATCATAAGGCCTCTTGTCCATCCGGATGAGTCACCGAGACAGTGTAAGCCCTTAACGTTAGTGTTGAAATCCTCGTCCATTTTTACACGGTTACTGTAAAATTTCAGTTCGGGAGAATAAAGTAATGTTTCGTTTGAAGCAAAGCCTTCAACAACATGGTCCATAGCCTTGATAAAGTTAATAATGTTTGTCATAGCTCTATAGGGCATAGCTGCAGTAATATCTCCTGCAACTGCATCGGGAAGAGTTGGCTTTACATTGGATTGTGCCAATTCCTTTGGCCAGGTACGCTTACCGTCAAGGATATCACCGAAACGCTGAACAAGAATGTGTCCTGTACCGAGCATATTTGTAAGCTCACCCACCTTTTGAGCGTAAGCTATAGGCTGATTGAAGGGATAGCTGAAATTATGGGAGCAGAGAATTGAAAGGTTGGTGTTGTCGCTCTTGAGTTCCTTATATGAATGTCCGTTTACAACAGCGAGGTCGTTGTCGTAATTTTCCTGGCTTACAAAACCTCCGGGATTCTGACAGAAGGTTCTTACCTTGTTCTTAAAGGGAGCAGGATAACCGATAAGCTTTGATTCGTAAAGCACCTCGTTTACCTTTTCCATAATTTCGTTTCTTACTTCAACTCTTACGCCGATGTCAACTGTACCCGGCTGATGTGCAATATCGTGCTCAGCGCAGATTTTTTCAAGCCATTCAGCGCCTCTTCTGCCTGTTGCAACAACAGTATTGTCAGCGTAGATAATCTTCTCTTCACCGCTTTTAGCTTCAGTGAGAATAACGCCCTTACATTCGCCGTTTTCCAGAATAATATTATTGCACTCGTAGCCGAAGAGTATTTCAACACCGTTATTAAGAAGATACTGCTCAATTGCATAGTAAATATCCTGAGCCTTTTCTGTACCCATATGACGTATGGGGCAATCAACAAGCTTTAAGCCTGCCTGAATCGCCCTGATTCTTATCTTCTTTACTTCTTCACTGTTTGAAACACCCTCAACGTGCTCGTCTGCACCGAATTCAAGATAAATTTTATCGGTATAGTCGATTGTTTCCTGAGCAAGATCGGCACCTATAAGATTAGGGAGGTCTCCACCTACCTCATAGCAGAGTGACAGCTTACCGTCGGAAAAAGCACCTGCACCTGAAAAGCCAGTTGTAATGTGGCAATAAGGCTTGCAGTTTACACACTGCTTTGTTTTGTCCTTAGGGCAATGTCTTTTTTCAACAGGCTGTCCTTTTTCGGCAATAAGTATTTTCTTGGTTGAGCCTTTCTTTACCATTTCAAGGGCTGTAAAAATACCTGAAGGGCCTGCGCCGATAATAACAACATCTTTCTTCATTTTATTCTCCTCATTTTACAAATTACTTTTTCACATAAGAATAGCCTTTATCCGAACAGTCGAATAAAGACCTGTTACTTATAAAGTATAGCAAAGTGAAAAGCATTTGTCAATTACCGTGTTACGATTCCCTCGCATATTTTTTTGAAAACAGGGGCACAGTCAGCGTTTCCACCGATACCGTTTTCATTCATTACTATTACCACATAATTGGGATTATCCGACGGGAAAAAGCCTGAAAACCAGGTGCGGAGAATCTCCTTTTTGTTTTCATACATTCCGCTTTGTGCTGTACCGGTTTTACCTGAAAGTGATACAAGACAGGAATAAGCTTTATCAGCCTTTCCCTTTTCGACAACACTTTTCAACATTTTTCTTACCGTCAGTACTGTACTGTCGGAAAGAAGTTTCTCCGGACTTTTTTCTTTCTCGGGGGTCATCAGCCCCATTGAATTGGTAAGTCCCATTATGAGCTTTGGTTCAATAAGGTTGCCCGTAGCAAGAAGTGAGTAAATCTGTGCCATTTTAAGAGGTGTTATGAGAAGTTCACCCTGACCGAAGGAGAAGTTTGCAAGTACACCTTTTTTACTGAATTCTTTTCTGTCGGGAAGAGTACCCTTTGAAGCTATAATAGAGGAAGCAAGCTTTATTTCGTTTTCGATTCCGAGCTTTTCGCAAAGGTACATCAGAAGCTCTGTATCGGTGTTGAGAATCAGATTTACAAAGTAGGTGTTGCAGGATTCTTCCAAGGCTTCCGTCATATTTATTTTTCCGTGTGCATTATGATTATAGCAGGAAAAGACTCTGTCCCCTACTCGGATTTCACCCTTACATTCATATATTTCTTCTGGATCTGTACCGTGTTCAATTGCAGTAGCTGCAACAAGCGGCTTAAAAACCGACCCGGGAGAATATGCCAATAGAGCTTTGTTTAAAAGGGGCGAATTCTCCTTTTCAAGGCTTTCCGCAACCTTGTCAGGATCAAATGAAGGTACACTTGAGAGTGCCAGAATTTCTCCTGTGTAAGCCTTCATAACTATTGCACAGCCGCTTTTAATACTGCTTTCAGAAAGTGCATTTTCGGTTATTCTCTGGATTTCGCTGTCAAGTGTAAGAACCACACCCGCCTTTGAAGTATAGTTCATATCGTTTACCGTTTTATCCATACCTGCCAGGATTCTGCCCGTTCTGTCAGCTTCAAATGTTACGCTCAGCTTTCCGCTGTTTTTTCTGAGAAATTCGTCAAAGCTTTTTTCAATTCCGCTGATTCCGTTTTTATCCTTGTCGATATACCCTATTATGTGCGGTGCAAGCTGATTTTCCGAGTATCTGTCGTAAACTGAAAAGGTGCGTATGAAATTGGTGTTGATTTTTTCGTCTGTTTCTATAATAAAAGGAAATCCCTTTTGGAGCTTTTCCGTAATTTCATCTTCTGTCATATATTTTTTTAAATCTGCAGTGGCACCAACTACGGGAGTGACAACAGAAAGAAACTTTTCATCTTTTTCTACAAGTCGATTAAAATATCTGTCGTATATTTTGCCCCTTGACTCCCCTATATTTATAGTACGGCTTGATTTCCCCTTGCCTGCCTCGGAGTAAACTGAGGTATTAAGCCACGCAACTCTGTAAAGAAGAAGAGCAAAGGTGCAGATAATTGCCGTATATACAAAAACTATTCTTTTGTTCAAAGCTATCACCTGTAATATTATTCCGACGAACATCATAAATAAATAATCGCAAATTTTTCCAATTATTTTTTGAAAAAGGCTTGACTTATATAAAAAAAGCTACTAAAATAGTGATTAGCACTCAAGACAAGAGAGTGCTAAAACACAGTTAAAGATGAAAATTATTTTCAGGAGGAATAAATTATGACTATTAAACCACTTCTTGACAGAGTAGTGCTTAAGCCCACAGAAGTTGAAGAAACAACTCAGAGCGGCTTCATTCTTACTTCTGCTTCTCAGGAAAAGCCTCAGTTTTCAGAGGTAGTTGCTGTAGGTCCCGGCGGACTTGTTGACGGCAAGGAAGTTAAAATGTTCGTTTCAGTTGGTGACAAGGTTATCACCGGTAAGTACGCAGGTACAGAAGTTAAAGTTGACGGCGAAGAATACACAATCGTACGCCAGAACGATATTCTCGCTATTGTAGAATAAGGAGGTTTACACATGGCTAAACAGGTAATTTACGGCGAAGAGGCAAGAAAAGCTCTTCAGAGCGGTATTGATAAATTAAGCAATACCGTAAAAATCACACTCGGCCCTAAGGGCAGAAACGTTGTAATCGACAAGAAGTACGGCGCTCCCCTCATTACAAACGACGGCGTTACAATTGCAAAGGAAATTGAGCTTGAGGACGCTTTTGAAAATATGGGTGCACAGCTTGTTAAGGAAGTTGCAACAAAGACAAACGACGTTGCAGGTGACGGTACAACAACTGCTACTCTTCTCGCTCAGGCTCTTGTTCGTGAGGGTATGAAAAATGTTGCAGCAGGCGCTAATCCCATGGTTGTAAAAAAAGGTATCAAGAAGGCCGTTGATACTGCAGTTGAAACAGTAAAAGCTAACTCAAGCCCCGTTACAACCTCAGCTGATATTGCAAGAATCGCTACAATTTCATCAGCAGACGAATCAGTAGGTCAGCTTATTGCTGAGGCTATGGAAATCGTTTCAACCGACGGCGTTATCACTGTTGAGGAATCCAAGACAGCTGAAACAATGAAGGAAGTTGTTGAGGGTATGCAGTTTGACAGAGGCTACGTTTCACCTTATATGGCAACAGACGTAGACAAGATGGAAGCTGTTATTGACGACGCAGCAATTCTTATTACAGACAAGAAAATCAGCAACATTCAGGAAGTTCTTCCCCTTCTTGAGCAGGTTCTCAAAATGGGCAGAAAGCTTGTTATTATCGCAGAGGACGTTGAGGGCGAAGCTCTTGCGACTCTTCTTGTAAACAAGCTCAGAGGTACATTCACCTGCGTTGCTGTAAAAGCTCCCGGCTTCGGCGACAGAAGAAAGGAAATGCTTCAGGATATCGCTATTCTCACCGGCGGTCAGGTTATTACAAGCGATCTCGGTCTTGAGCTTAACACAGCTACACCCGATATGCTCGGTTCAGCAAGACAGGTTGTGGTAACAAAGGAAACAACAACAATTGTTGACGGTGCAGGAGACAAGGATCAGATTAAGGCTCGTGTAAATCAGATCAAGAGTCAGATTGAAGTTTCAACCTCAGAATTCGACACAGAAAAGCTTCAGGAAAGACTTGCTAAGCTTGCAGGCGGTGTTGCAGTAATCAAGGTTGGTGCTGCTACAGAAACTGAAATGAAGGAAAAGAAGCTTCGTATTGACGACGCTCTTGCTGCTACAAAGGCAGCTGTTGAAGAAGGTATGGTTGCAGGCGGTGGCGTTGCTCTTCTCAACTCAATCCCCGCAGTTACAGCTCTTCTTGAAAGCACAGAAGATCCCGATGAAAAAACAGGTGTTCGCATTGTTCTCAAGGCTCTTGAAGAACCCGTGCGTCAGATTGCTAAGAACGCAGGTCTTGAAGGCAGCGTAATCGTAAACGCAATTGTTTCCTCAGGCAAAACCGGTTACGGCTTCAACTTTGCTAATGAAGAATATGTAAATATGGCTGAAGCAGGTATTCTCGACCCCACAAAGGTTACACGTTCAGCTCTTCAGAACGCAGCTTCCGTAGCTTCAATGGTTCTTACAACCGAATCGCTTATTGCAGATATCCCCGACCCCGCAGCAGATGCAGCTGCAGCAGCCGCAATGGCACAGGGTGGCGGAATGTATTAAAAAGAGCCCGAAAGGGCTTTTTTTAATGAAGCGTGCTTTCAGCACATGAAAAATGAAGCAGCCTTCGGCTATGAAGCGCACCTTCGGTGCATGAACTACTCATACACGCTTTGATTTTTAATTAACGAAGTTCATCACTTAAGCGAACAATTCAGCTTAGTATAATTCAAACCACTTCTACGGAACGTCATTGATGTTCCGTTTTTTTGTGTAACAATCCAACTCTGTTCTGTTTGCGGAACAATATTTTAAATCAATTAAACATTTCGTTGTATTCTGTTGCAAAATCGACAATGCTGCCGTATCTGTTGATAAAAATCTTTACATTTTTTAAACCTCTTTTTTCAACATATCAGACTGATATGTTGAATTCGTAACACCTACCAACTTGGTTGTTTAAATTTGTAAATAAATCTTTTCTATTTTTACATTTTGTTTACAATTTCTATGCAAATTCGTAAAAAATCGCATATAATATATAGACGAATTCAACAAGACAGAGAATGACCTGCTCACCTGTTCTGCGTTAAAAGAATTCAAACAAAACTTTTACAAAATGCTTTTTGCGTTTAACATTACCATAATTTGGTGATTATTTTATACATTTGGAATTTGAACAAACAACTAAAAAATGAAAAGGAGCTGTTTACGATGAACATCAAAAGTACAGAACACTTCGGTATCCAGAGAAAAATTGTAGCCGCTATGACAACAGACTCATGGCAGAATATTCCCCACGTAAGCTACATGTATGAACCTGATGTCACTGCTTTTTACAAGGAATTCAAAAAAGTTAACCTTGGAAGAGAAGCTGATAAAAAAATCACATTTAACACTGTAATGCTTAAAGTCATTACTGAGGGTCTTAAGGCTGCCCCCATAATGAATTCACATATAGAATACAACAGACACCTTATCAGAGGCAGAATTGATACCTTTGAGGACATCAATATTTCAATGCCTACTATTCTCCCCAACGGCAAAATGATGACAGTTAATCTCAAGGGCTTCCACAACAAGAACCTTGAAGAAATGACTGATTATATAAACGATGTAAGACGCAAAATGGAAAAAACTGACCTTGATGAGGTGATGTACAGAGTTTCCATTGAAAATACTCTGAACGGTCTTAAAAAGGGTAAGCTTATAAGAACAGTTTGCCGTCTTTACGGTTCACTTACCGGTAAGTACAAAATTAAGCACATGACCGGTAAAGAGAAGAAGGATTACTACTCAATTCCTGAATCAGAAAGACTTACTGCGAAAGACATTGAGCAGGGCACAATTACCGTTTCAAACGTTGGTTCACTTTATCTCAATCAGACCGGTGCAAATGCCCTTCTTGAAATTATTCCGCCTCAGGTATGTGCAATCTCCGTAGGTGCTATTCTTGATAAGCCTCTTGTTGTTGAAAAACACGGCCACAAGGTCATTGAGGCAAGACAGACCCTCCCCCTTTGTATCGCTTTTGACCACAGAGTTCTTGATTTCGGTGAGACAATCCCCTTTATGAAGAGACTCGACTACATTTTCGAGCATCCTGAAATCATTCATTCATGGATTCCCGAAAAAGAAATTGAAGCCGAAAAGACAGAGGCTTCTATTACTCATATTGCTTGATTTTTTCTCTATTTTATAAACTCTCTCCTAAAAAGAAAAAGGCTTCCTTTCATAAGGGAGCTTTTTTCTTAATGTTTTATATCAATTTTGCTGTATTTTTTTGATATAAATATTTATTTTTTTGTAATATTATGTTATACTTTTCGTGGAGGTTGAAAATATGGAAAATAAAATCAAAACAACAGTTATTCCTAAAATCAAAGAAACGCTTACAACCGTAAAAACCTATTGGACAGTGCCACCTAAGGGCTACTATGTCCCCTATAAAGAAATTGCGTGTATCAGTGGTGCAGGCTTCGGTGTTCATTGGATGACCACCCTTTCATCCACCATCGCTCTTAATGCATCCAATTTCCTCGTAGGTGCAAGTATCGGTCTTAAACCCATGGATTTACAGATTATGCTTATCGTGGCTAACATTATCGGTATCCCTATGGGCATTTTCAGAAGCTGGTACTACGACAACCACAACCTTAAGGGTGGTAAATTTCTTCCATTCATCCGTCATACAGCTGTACCTACATTCCTTATTGCGCTCATCTTCGTATGGTTGCCTTATGAAAACTGGGACTACATAACCAAGGCTGTAGTAGTAGAAGTTATGTATCTGCTGCTTAACGTGTTCGCAGGCTTTTATAGCGAAAGCTATGGCTTTTTCCAACAGATTATAACTCCAAACGCAAACGAGAGAACAACCGTTATGAGCATAAGTCAGGTTATTTATTCTCTCGCTCCCACCCTTTCAAACCTCATTATCCCAATTGCTGCCGCTAAAACCTGGGGTCTTAACAATATCTGGACTTACCGTATTATTTATCCCATTTTTTCAATTTTCGGTCTTGTTATAAGTTCATTTTTCTTTAGAAGAGTCAAAGAAAGACTTATTCTTCCGAAGAAAAAGCAGGATCCAATCAGAATTATCGATGCAGTCAGGGAAATTTCAAAAAACAAATACTTCTGGATTATTCATGCTGCAGCTTGGGTTGCATTCCTTGAATCAGGCTACGGTGTAATCCTCGGCTGGACTTTTGTTTATGCCAACAACGGCGCATATCAGGTGCATTTAGGTCTTGTCAATACAATTATCGGTAACGCATCTCTGTGGTCTATGCTTCTTGCACCCTTGCTTATTAACAAAATGGGCAAAAGAAACCTTCTTATATCCTGTAACGCAATCAACGTTCTGGTATTGATTGCTCTTTATTTCTCCTACGAAAACGTAATAATGATTTGCGTTCTCTGGTACTTCAACAACTTCATCAACACCTTCTGGAATATTACACAGCACGGTATCAGCGCCGATATGCGTGACTATCATCAGTGGAAAACAGGCGTGCGTATTGACGGACTTTTCGGACCTCTCGGCCTTATAGGTACATTTTTAGGCTTCTTTACAGGTATGTTCTATCCGGCAGTTTATGAAAAGATGGGCCTTCTTGAGGATTACAATGTCCTTTATGATGACAATATCAGAAACAACCTTTTCAAGGTCCTTATCATATGTTCAATCTTCGGTGCTATTTTCAATCTTATCCCCTTCTTATTCTACGACCTTACAGAAAACAAGCACGGTGCTTATGTGGGTGTTCTGAAGATAAGAAATATGTTTGAAAGCTTCGGTTTAGGTAATCTTGAAGACGGTGAGCTTATTGATGCAATGGAAATTATCCGTGATACAAGAGCATTCTATGAAAATGAAGCCAATGCAAATCTCTCAAAGAAGGAATTAAAGAAAAGAAAGCTGCAATCCGAGCGTGCAGAAATTGTTATGCAGGACCTTAATAAGTTCTCAACCAAGGCAGGTCAGGCAAGAATTGAAAGAGCAAAAGAGGTTGTTGCTCTCGGTCAGCTGCATTACTATTCAAATGCAGCAGAAGAGCTTAAAGCCGCAAAAGCTCTCCCCACAGGCACAAAAGAAGAAAAAGAAATCCGCTCTGATGCAATCAAGCTTGCACGCATAAAAAAGGAAGCCTCTTCTCTTATTAAAAGACACGGAAGCATTACAGCTCCCGACGAAAAAGTAAAGGAAGAAATTCAAAACAGAGAAACCAGTTCCTTCAGCGAAACGATGAAGCAAAGACGCGAGCTTAAAGAATTTGCAAAGGCTCAGTCAATATATAACAGAGCTACAAAGCCGTACAGAGAGGCTGCAGAGCTTTTAGAGCAGGCTGAAAACTACAGCCACTACGACGTGCTTGTTGAAAGATATGCTGCTCTTATCGGCGAAAATGTATAACAATAATTCGGGGACTGCAAAGTCCCCTTTTATTGTTATTAAAAAAAGAAGTGGTTTGACTCACCACTTCTTTTACTTTTTTTATAATCAGTCTTCGTCAGTTTCTGATTCGATAAATCTGATTACATCCTTTACAGTTTTGAAAAGCTTGATTGCTCTGTCGGGGATTTCAACATCAAATTCGTCTTCAATGTCTGTTACAAGATTTACAAGGTCAAGGGAATTCAATCCAAGATCAGCAATAATAACTGTTTCCGGTGTAAGCTCTACAGGCTCACCTTTGTATTCGCTGATAATTTCTGCAAGTTTTTCGATCATTTCTTAGTTCCTCCGTAATTTCTTTTAATTTTTTTGGTTGTAGTTTTCGGAAATTCTGTCTCTCTTAAAATAATCTTACCTATATTTTTTATCTGTGGAAGCTTCTGATTAAGCTCCATGATATCGGCGTTAATCCGTTCAGAAGCGTCAGCTACCTCTTCGTCAAGGAACATTTCAGCAACAATAAGATCATCCTCACCGTAACAGATTACCTCCTTAACGTAAGGAATGCTGTACACTTCGTTTTCAATTGCCTCTGCGGCAAGGTTTTCACCGTTGCTGAGGATAATCAGGTTCTTGATTCTGCCCGTAATATGAAGAGCACCGTATTCGTCAATTTTACCTATATCGCCTGTTCTGAACCAGCCATCATCGGTAAATGCCTCTTTGTTTGCTGCTTCGTTGTGATAGTAACCTTGCATTACGTTGCTACCCTTTACCAGAACTTCACCTTCGTCCGAAATTTTAACATCGTTACAGCAAAGAGGAAGTCCGACAGAGCCGAGGATGTTGAATTTGTTTCTGTTAACGGCAACAATGGGTGAACACTCAGTAATACCGTAACCGTTGAGAATCTTGATTCCAAGCGAATCGAAATCTCTGATAAGCTCCTTTTTAATGGGTGCGCCGCCACAAACAATAAGACTTAGATTACCGCCAAAAGCATCTATTACTGACTTGAAAAGTAACTTTCTAAGATCGATTCCGAGCTTTCTGAGTGCATTACTCAGCTTTACCATTTTAGTAAGAAGCTCATCTTTCCCCTGCTTTCTTGCATTAATCCAGATATTCTTGTAAAGTGACTCTGCAATAAGAGGAACAGCAAATGTGTTCTGAGGCTTTGCTGCCTTGAAATCATCAACAATCTTTTTGAGACTCTTGTTGATGTACAGCATTTCACCGTAATTCATTACAGCAAAAAGTCCTGCAACAAGTCCGAAAGCGTGGTGTAAGGGCAAAAGCAGAATTGATGAACCGTCAATTGTTACGTTGCAGCATGCTGCGCGCATATTTGACATAAAATTTTCGTGTGTAAGCATAACACCCTTGCTTTTTCCTGTAGTGCCTGAAGTGTATACAATAGAAGCAAGATTATCTTTGTCAACTTTTGCTTCAAGGTATTCACTACTGCCTTCAGAAATCAGATTCTTGCCCTTTTCAACCATTTTTGAAACCTTTTTAAAGCTAAAATACTGAACGCCGGGTATGTCTTTTTCTTTAAGCTCATCAATGATGTCAAAATACGTACCCGAATAAAAAATCGCCTTACATTCACTGTCTTTAAGGAGATACTCGATATCATCTGCCTCAAGCTCCTTGTCAATGGGAACAATAACATTATTTCCCGTTGTAACAGCAAAGTGCGTAAGGATCCATTCATAGCAGTTTTCACCGAAAACTGCTATATGACAGTTTTTGAAGCCCTCACTGTAAAGATAGGTGCCAAGAGCTTCAACATCGTTTCTGAACTGAGAAAAGCTGGTTTCTACAGTCTTTTTCTTTTCCTGATACATAAAGGCAGTTTTTGAATTGTACTTATCCGCACAAAAGCTCAAAAAATCCTTTATGGTGTCATGGGAAACGTGCTCATAAGGGGCATAGTTTTTAAGTTTTCTCATTCCATAATTCCTTTCATAGTTGTAAAACTGTTCCTCACCAGTTTATGCGATTGCAGAAATACAATCCAATAGATTTTACACTAAAAGTTAACAATTGTAAAGCAGGAAATGTTAATATAATAATAACTTTATATTACACGCTTTTAAATATCTCAACAAAGTTTTTACGCTGTTTTATTTAATAAGCTTATATAGTTATTTTTCTGCATAAAGTCTCAGATTATAGTAAAAATAATTCTGAGGTGTATTATATGAGTAAAATCAGACGTGCTGCAACTGTTTTTTCACAGCTTTTAATGGTTGCGGTATTAATTATCAGCGTGTTTTCTTTATCGGGCAAGCTGCCGATTTATAACGAAAGTTCAGTCTACACTCTTTCAAAGCTTGGCTCTCAGGGCGACGAGGTAAGACGGATTCAGAAAAAGCTTAAAAGTCTCGGCTACTATAAAGGTGCCGTTGACGGCGTTTACGGCACAGGCACACAGAAAGCGGTGAGAAGCTTTCAGAAAAGCTGCGGACTTACAGCCGACGGTATTGCCGGCCCTAAAACAATACGTTATCTCGGCCTTGAGGGCAGCTCATCAGGCAGTTCCTACAGCAACAGTGACGTTACCCTTCTTGCAAAGCTTATTGCCGCTGAGGCACGTGGTGAAAGCTACACAGGTCAGGTTGCAGTTGGTGCTGTTGTGCTTAACCGTGTTGACCACGCATCCTTTCCCGACACTATTGCAGGCGTGATTTATCAGAAAGGGGCTTTTTCCTGTGTCAACGACAGCAACTGGAGTGTTCCTCCTAATTCAACCTCACTTAAGGCGGCACGTGACTGCATAAACGGTTGGGATCCAAGCGGCGGTGCGATTTATTATTATAACCCCAGGAAGACAAGCAATTCCTTTATGCATTCGAGACCCGTCATAACTGTTATTGGCAGCCACAGATTCTGCAGATAAAGCTACAGCAGGTATTCGTTGAATACCTGCTGTATTTTTGTTGTATCAGGATTTACTGAGCATTCATAAGAAGCTTGATGATTGAATCTGTCATGCTGTCAATGTCGCTCTGTGAGGGGTTACTGCTGATTTTCTTGACCTTTTTGTTGTACTTGGTCTGTGTTGCTTCATCGCACATCTGAAGTACATAATAGAATGTATCTGTATAAATGCCGAGAGCGCCTGAGGTGTTCTTTTTACCCCAGATTGTGCTTCCGTCTGAGCCGATACCGCTGAAGGTGATACTACCCTCTGAAAGCTCCCAGTCCCAGAGAATTGCGGGGTAAATCTTATATTCAACGGAATCAATCATAACAACAAAGTGATCGTCGTTCTTTCTCAGGACATTCTGAGTGTTAAGCTCTTTGCCTTTTCTGATATCATTCTGAGTAACGGTTGCATTTTTGAGGATTGATACTGTCTGAGAAGCACTTCTCTTTACCGCCTTGTAATCCTTGGAATCTGCATTCTTATCAAAAATCACAACATCCCAGTTACCGTAAAGATTGGAGGTTTTAAGCTTGGTAAATGCATTTTCGCCTGAATACATCTGACTCATAGCTATAGGCCAGCCGTCCTCTGTGAACTTGATTTCTCTCATATCAAGAGCAGGATAAGCCTCAACAGGTACACCATATTCCTGAGCCTTATCGTAACCGGTTGAAATCTTGCCGTTTGCGTTGAAATAAGCCTGAGACTGACAGGCAACAAACCAGTTGCCGTTCTTTGTATAAATCATACTGGGACTACCCATGCTTGCTCTGCCTATGTCTGCGTAGCTTACACAGCCTTCACTGCTCTGTGTAAAGCCGTAGCCCGCGAGAAGCTGAGTACCCTTTGTGTACTGATTGTTCTTACCTGATGAGCCGAACTTGCTCATATCGTTTCCGTTATAATCCACATAGGGACCCTCAACGGATTTGGAACGTGCAACCCTTACTTCATAGTTTGAGCTTTCAACGCCGTATGTAATAAGAAGGTAGTAATATCCGGTTTTTGAGTTATAAATAAGTTCAGCACCTGATACGAGGCTGCCGTCTTTTTTGCCCATTGAAGGAACCTTACCGGGGTCAGCTACAACTGTACCTGCGTTGAATTTATTTTCACCGTGAAGAGTAGCAACAACAGGTCCTTCCTTTGAATATCTGCTGTCATTTTTAAGCTTGCCGTTTTTTGAGTTAAGCTCAACGAGATAGATTTCACCGCCGATGCTGTCTTTGCCGTAGTATCCGCCGTAAACCATAAACAAGCCGTTATCAGATGAAATTACTGAGGGGTGAACAGCGTTAGCCTCATCGTAGTGGCCTTTGATGTTCTCTCTTTCACCATTTTCGTTTACCTTTGAGGCTGCATGGTTCCCGCAGGTGCTGATAATAAGACCTACATCGTCCCAGTCTTTATCTCTTACAGCCTGTTCAAGGTTATCTGTTTTTACGCAGAAAATTGCCGATTCGTTTGCACCGTTTTCCTTTGAAA
Organism: Acutalibacteraceae bacterium; assembly: GCA_045121655.1. Taxonomy (GTDB): domain Bacteria; phylum Bacillota; class Clostridia; order Oscillospirales; family Acutalibacteraceae; genus UBA6857. The sequence goes on from JBGVGM010000053.1 coordinate 13,574, forward strand.
GTGAGAAATAAAGATAATAGGTGCTTCCTATTTTAACAATATCGGGGGCAAGAGGAGTTCTGTCCTCGTCAACAGCTGAATAGGTGTGGTCATCGCCGTAGCCGTGCGCCTTTGCCCACTTTTTAACGCTTGGGAAGGTATTGAAGTTCATAACAGCATTACTCTGTGCGTTCTCGGGCGACGGGAAATAGGTTGTTCTGCCTGTCCAGTTTACAAGGTCCTGAGATTTTATAACAACATTATCAGAGCCGAAGCAGTAGAAGTAACCGCTTTTTTCATCATAGATTACGCTCGGGTCAGTAATATCGTAAGCCGCAGCTGCACCGAGGTAGGGGTTGTTTGCGTATCTGTCGATGTCAGGCTTATCTACACCTGAAACCTCTTCGATTACCTTATCGCCCGAAGGTCTTTTGCCTTTTTTAAAGGTTGCAAGAACGGTCATTTTGCTTTCAACTGTTGTTTTGTACTGAAGCATATTAACCTTCTTTGTAACGTTCACACCGTTTACATAAAGGCTTTTAAGGTTATAATACACCGATTCGTTTCTTTCGGGGTTAATGTTAAAGGTGATTTCCTGTCCGGGTTCACATTCAACTCTGTATTTGCTGTCTGTACCCTTTGTAATACCTGAGTCAACAGTTATAACACCGTGGTCAAAGCTTTCAACAAAGACCATATATGAGTCATATCTGATATATCTGAAATAGATTCCGAGAAGCATTGCAAAAAGCAGAACAGTTGCTCCGAAGAATGCAAAAAATTTCTTTTTCATAGTCCGATTATAGTCCTTTCAATTTCTCATTCCACTGTTAAAGCTGAAATCACATCCGAATAAACGGTGATTGCATTATCGTAAAAATTACGTTTTACAAGCTCAATCTGGCTTTCATCAGCAACGTATACCGTTATTTTAAGAAGCTCAGTTTCAACATCCATTACAATAAAAGTAACGTGATAACCGTGCTCAAGAGGAGTAATCTCCACCTTGCTTTCCTTCATAACACGTTCTCTTTCGAGGATTTTCAGTGCAGCGTTAATACTCTTTTCTCTTACGGATTTCGGGATCGAACGCTCAATGTTTCCCGTGCTGATTTCAGCCTTTCCCGTAATCGTAATAAGCTCATCGCCGTCAACAAGCTCCGAAGTAATCTGCTTTGCGGCAATAAGCTCGCTGATTGCACCGTTTACTTCAAAATAATTTGCTACACTGTACTCCTGAAGTATCTCGTTTATCTGCGTTCTCGTCAGAGATTTTTTGAGTGTTTTTAAAAGGTAACAGACAAGCAGTTTAATATCAGCTCTGTCTCTCAGTCCGCCGGGAGCAATACCCTCGCTGAAAGTATCATTTGCCATACCAATATCACCTCTTTTAAATACATACATTTATTCACATTCAATTTTACCACAAGTACAGAAAAAGTAAAGAGCTTATTGCTAAAAATTAATAAATTAAGATAACTTTTTATATCATTGACAGCACCGGCTTTTTTTAGTATCATTATTTCATAATCAGGTGCAGGAGGAATACCGTATGAAAAACAAATACACATCGATTTTATTCGATGCAGACAACACACTTCTTGATTTTGACAAAGCTGAAAACGTGGGTTTAAAAAAAGTAATGGAGCTTTATAATCTCCCCATAACTGACGAAAACTGCAGAAAGTATTCCGAAATAAACGCTGCCCTCTGGAAGAAATTTGAAAAGGGTGAAATCCAGAAAAACGATATAAAAGCTACCCGTTTCAAAACCTTTTTCGAGTTTCTGGGTGTAAAAGAAAAAATTGACCCTCTCCAGGTCAATGAAACCTATCTAAGCTTTCTCAGAGAGGGTGCCTACACAATAGAGGGGGCAAAAGAGCTTTGCGAAAACCTGAAAGAAAAGGGCTACAGCTTATATATAATCACCAACGGTATCGCACTCACTCAGGCAAGACGCCTGAAAAAAAGCGGTCTTCTCCCCTATTTCAAAGAGGTTTTTGTTTCAGAAACAGTTGGCTTTCCGAAGCCTAAAAAGGAATACTTCGACTATGTTCTCAGTAATATTGATGAAAAAGACAAAAGTAAAGTTCTAGTTATCGGTGACTCACTTTCCTCTGACATAAAAGGGGCTCAGAATGCAGGACTTGATTATATATGGTACAACCACTACAAAACCGCAGTGCCGGAAGATTTAAATGCCGTTGCAGTTGTTGAGGACATCAGAAAGCTTAAGGATATTTTATAGTCTGACGCAAAGAAACAGCCTGATTTTGTCAGGCTGTTTCTTATTGTTAACGAACTCCCCGGCTTAGCCGGGGGGGTTACTATTTATACAACTTTATGCAACAAAGAATGAGATAAGCCACTTCATAAGAACGGTGAAATCGAAGCTGAATTTCGGCATTTCAAAAACGCTGTCGTCCGCTGAAAGACTCACCTTGTCAAAGTAGGTGTACTGAATGGTATCCTTAGCAAAATCCTGGGCTTTCAGAATTTTCAGTTCATCATCAACATAGAAAAAGCTGTTGATTACTAAGCCACGGTCGCTGAACTCCTCAACGTAATACTTTACTCCGTCAATTTCGGTTTCGTAAGAATTTACGAATACAAGAAAATCCATTGTTAAATCTGAGGCGCCCTTGATAGTTTCCCACAAGTCAAAGTCGCCAAAGGGCAGTTCCTGAACTCTCATATGGATAAACGGGAATGATTTGATATAGCTTACAAAGTTATCACCGTCAACAATAGATCTGATAGTAATGGTACCGTTGTTGAAATCGTAAGCAACCTTTTCGCCCTTCATATAAACAGTGTTGACTGCTGAATATGAGTCACCGAAGGTTTTACTTTTGCCGGTTCTGAAAGTAACCGTAACCTCTTTTTTCTCCTCGAGAGTGTCAAAAAGAATTTCGGTTTTTGTGTCAGCACCAAAGGCACTGAAGCTGAAAAGGGAAAGCATAAGAATTAAGCATGAGATAAAAATTGATGTTATTTTCTTCATAATTGTTTCCTCCTGTTTTTTATTACAATTTAAATATAACAGAAACGCGCTGCTTAGTCAAGAAAAATCAAAGCCCGAAGTTAATCGGGCTTTTTTCTGATTATTTTATTTTTACTGATTTTACAGTTGAGAATGCACCATAAACTGTTTTTCCGCTGACTTTTTTATATGCACGAACTTTTATGTAATAAGTCTTGAAACTGCTGAACTTCTTATATGTATAAGTCGTCTTTGATGTTGTAGCCAACTTCTTGTAGGTTCCGTTTTTGCTTGTTGAATAGTAAATCTGATAGCCTGTTGCACCACTTACTTTTGCAAAAGAAACTACGCCTGTTCTGAGTCCTGTTGACTTGAAAGTGAGCTTTGTAACCTGTGCAGGAGCTGTTGATGCTGATATTTTCGCATAAGAACTGTAGTATGTTACACCGTCAACTTTCGTGTAAGCTCTTACTGCAAATTTGTATGTAGTACCCGCTTTAAGTGAGCTGATTTTATAGCTGTTTTTCTTTGTATCAGCAATTTCAATATACTTCTTCTTGCTTGTGTTATACTGGTAAACTTTATAACCTGTTGCACCGCTTACTTTACTCCATGCAAGCTTGATTGCTGAAGTTGAGTAGGAGTATTTGAGGTTGTTAATATCCGGAATAGTGAAATTTACTTTGAGTGAGTACTCTTTTCCAACAACATCATCCCAATAATCTTTTGCAACACAAATATAATATATAGTCTTTTTGGTAGCACCGACCGAAGGTATTTGCATAGTCTTAGAACTGTTCAAAGCGATATATGAGTCGCTTAATTTAAGGTATTCGTCACCTGTATAAACATAAACGCCTACCCACCAAGCTCTACCATTATCTTCCACCAAATGAGAAAAATCGATATTTAAAATACCATTGCTCGGTGCAACAAACTTATAAACATCCTCATCACTACCCTTGTTAAGCACTCCAGTAAATTTCGTACCTGATGCAAGTTTTGTTGCTCTTTGATAATTATCATTAATTTCTCTTTCGAAATAGTTTGACTTTTCAAAAGATGTTTTCAAAGTATATTTGTGACCTACCACATCATCCCAATAATCTTTAACAACTCTGATATAATAAGTTTCTCCCTTAACAGCACCTATAAATGGTAATGCTATTGTTTCTTTAGAATTCATAGGTACGCCAGTACAACTCAGTTCAATATATTCTCCGTTATCGTACTTATATATGTAAATCAACCAACCTCTTCCGTTGTCAATGTAACTATGGCAGAAATTTATTGATATTTTTCCGTTTGATGTAGGAACTATTTTATAATAGTCATTATCACCACCGTTATTAATTATACCACTGTATGATTTATTCAATGTAATTTCCGTTGAACGTCCGTAACTATTATTAACTTCTCTTTCATAATATTCTGATTTCTCAAAAGAAACCTTCAATGTATACTGTTTTCCTACTATATCATCCCAATAATCTTTAACAACCCTGATATAGTATGCCTCACCTTTAACAGCACCTATAAATGGTAATGCTATTGTTTCATTAGAATTCATAGCTACACCAGTACAACTCAGTTCAATATACTCTCCATTATCAAATTTATAAATATAAATCAACCAAGCTCTTCCACTATCAACATAATTATGACAGAAGTCTACTGATACTTTGCCATTTGATGTAGGTACAATTTTATAATAGTCGTTATCTACACCACTGTTAATTGTACCCATCACTTGACATTCCTGAGAGATAACATCTGCATTCGCATAGGAATTGTTATCCTCCGATTCATAATAAGCTGCATTTGCTGACAGAACAAATAATAACATTATTGTCACTGTCATGAACAAAATTTTGATTTTCTTCATAATAAAACCTCCGTATTGTTTAATTAAGTAAAATTATATATCAGCATTTTGGAAAAGTCAACTTTTTAATAAACTTTTGTTATAATGCAGAACATAAAAATTTTTTTCAAAAAAATTGCCTTCTTCCACAAAATTGCAGACTTGATCATTATATAAAGCAACTCCCGGATTTCACAGCTGAAACCCGGGAAATATCTTATGTATAATTCAGTTTAATAATGTGCGATTCCGCATTTGCATTCCTTGTTTGCACGGAAAATTCTCTGGAAGAAAAGTCCGATTTTAAAGAAGAAGTTCTTTATTCCCTTTGCGTGGCAACCGCAGGAGCAATCTGTTACTGTGGGTTTGTCAGGCTCAATGGGGTCAAAGACGGTAAGCTCTTTTGAACAGTAATCGCACTTTCCGTCGCTGTTGCTGTCACTGTGGCCGGTTTTAGCAGTAGTCT
>JBGVGM010000054.1:0-16830 GCA_045121655.1 Acutalibacteraceae bacterium
TAGATTTAGGAGACGGACATTACTATCCTACAACTCTTTTCGATGGAGAATTCATCCAAAAAATCTACGAAAATGCCGAAAAAAAGTATGGCGAAAATTATGACATTAACTTTATGCACGGAGTGCGAACTCTTTCTTACGACTTCAACAGTGCCGTTTACAACTCGTCTCTTCTGAGTATAACTCTTGCTGTTGTTCTTATGCTCGCATCGTGTATAGGTATCATTAACGCTTTTTCATCCAACCTGAAAGAACGCAAAAAGCAGATTGGTATGCTCAGAGCAGTAGGTGCCACAAGACGTCAGATAGTAAACATCTTCGGAAGAGAGGCGTTTATTATCAGTCTTATCTGTGCTCCTGTTGGTGTGATTATTTCCTATTTTGGCGTTAAGCTTTACGCAAAACTTATGGGAGACAGTTTTACCTTTATGCCAAACTTCGGTGTACTTATCATAACTGCATTAATAAGTGTTACCTGCGTTATGCTCACAGCTCTCATACCTTTGATTTCAGCTTCGGGAATTTCTCCTATGCAGGCAATCAGAAATGTTGAGCTGAGCCGTAAAATGAAGCGTCAAAAGATTAAATCTCAAAAAAGCTTTGTTGTTCCGAAGCTTCTTTCACAGCGCAGTATTAAATTCTACAGAGCAAGACAGATATGCGTAACATTTATACTTATTATAACAATTTTTATTTCAAGCTTCGGTTTTGCTTTCCTGAAAAACACATTTAACGATGTATCATGGGATATGTTCAACACTTCAGATTATGTTATCAGTCGAAACGCTTATCCGGATAAAGATATAAGAGTAAATATGCCCAACATTGATAAAAAAATGAATCTTAACAACATACGAGATTTTCTTGATTATCCTATGTTTAAATCTGCCTACGGATATAAGCAGGCATTAACATTCTTAACTTGTGACGAGCCTTCTGATTATGTAAATCTTGTATCCCTTCAACCTGATGGCGATTTTCGTTTTGAGGAAAACAATGATGAAATGCAAACAAAGGAAAATCTGCAAAACACAAAAACTGTTGATGAATTTATTAAAATCTGGCACAAAGGTGAAAGTGAATTCTATCATAAATTTAAACAGAATACAGGCACAAGCACTGAATTGATCGGTATGGAAATACAAGGCTATGACCCGGTTATGATAGAAAACAATATAGACCGCTTTGAAGTCATAGACGGAAGAATTGATATTGACAAGCTTGAATCCGGTGAAGAAATTATTCTTGTTGCCTATAAAGAAGCAATTTTTAAAGTAACATGGGATACAGAGCATAACAGAGTTTATTCCTACGGTATAGACGATACAGAAAAAACAAACGAATGGCCGGCTATTAAAAACACGGAAGAAATACAGTGCGTGTCAGCAAAGCTTAACTATAAGGCCGGCGACACCATAAATCTTCGTACTGTCTACTCAGATGCTCTCAATTACAACTGGGAGAATGATAATCATATAAATCCTGATATGCTGAGTGTTTATGATAAAGAGGTTAAAATCGGCGCAATCGTAAAGCCTTTTATATTCTCTGAAACCATGATGAATCACAGTAAATTAGGTGTTGTTACCACCTCGGTAGGTATGGATATAGTTACAGGCAGACAGCACGGCTACGAAGGTATAAATGTAGATTTTGACGGTGAAATTACCGACGAATCAGATCTTGAAGCTACCGAGCACCTTGAAAGTGTACTCGCAGGCAGCTACTTCAGAGTCGCTTCCGGCTACAGATACAACAAGGACAACCAAGAGATGGCAAAAATACTTATGATTTCACTTTTAAGCATCGTTATCCTTATGTTCTCTATCTGTGCAAGTATCGTAAACAATGCCCTGACGGCTAAAATTCGTGAAAGTAAAAAGGAAATAGGTACTCTTCGTGCCGTTGGTGCTTCTGTAAAAGAGCTTACAAGTGCGTACATCAGACAGCTTGTATCTATGTTCGCTTGGGGTATGGGTATAGGTCTTGGTGGTTATACAATAGCACATATTGGAGCAACACTATATCTAAAAGATAGCTACTCGTTGCCATATTTTATTTGGCCGTCATTGATAATATGCTTACTTCTCTGTCTTATCTGCAGTGTAAATCTTTACGCAAAAATCAAACAAGAAATGAAGCACAGCATTGTCGAAAACATCAGAGAGCTGTAAGAGGTGAAGAATATGAAAAAAATAACAGCATTTATCATTTGTTTTCTCTTTCTGTTCTCCTTTGCGCTCACTGCTTCGGCAGAGTACGAGGAAGAAACAGTCTATGCCACTGAAAATGTAAACATCAGAACGAAGCCTAACACCGACTGCGACATCATCACCGTACTGCAAAAGGGAAACTCCGTCACCCGTATCGGTGAAGCTGACGGTTGGAGCAAGGTGCTTTATGAGGGCAAGGAGAGATACATTATAAGTGAATACCTTTCTACCACTCCGCCAGTCGAGAAATCCGACGACCCAACGGAACAACCAAAAGAAGAGCCTACCACCGAGGACAACTCTACACCGAGGTTTATGGCGACCTCTTATGAGCTCAGCGAAAAGAGCCTTTCTCCCGAAAAGTCGGCGGTGCTGAAGGTGACCTTTAAAAATTACAGTACCACCAAAGCTCTCTATAACATTAAGTTTTCTCTTGAGGACCCAAGCGGTGAGATTCTGACGGTTGGTATGCCCACAAAATATGTGAAGAGTGTTTATGCCGGCGGCAGCTACACTTGGGAAATCGAGCTTAAGGCTATTAACACGGCTACTATCGGTCAGCACGACCTACAGATTACGGCAGAGTATGAGGACAAAAACTTCGGCTCATACTCGTCAAGCGACACGGTGAGAATCGATGTAAAGCAGAGTGTGAAGCTCAGCTACAGCGGTGCAATCTTACCGAAAAAGGTAATTCAGGGCGACACACAGACCGTTACTCTTGAACTGATGAACACGGGCAAGAGCAGGATTTACAACTGCACACTTGATTTCGACATCGAGGGCATGCAGTCGGGCGGCAGTGTATTTGTGGGTAACATTGAGCCGGCAACTAACGCTCAAGGCTCAGCCAATTTGCGAGTTGACAGTGACACTCTCGGCGAGGTGACAGGTAAAATCACCATAACCTACGAGGATGACTACGGCAAGGAGTACAAGAAAACCGTAGATGTCAGCACGGTCATCGAAGAAAAGGTTGAGCAGGTTGCAACCACAACCGAAGACGAAAAGGAGAAGAAAAACCCTCTTTGGTGGCTGTTCATTCTCATAGGTCTTGCCGTCGGCGGCGGTGCAGGCTTCGGCATTCCCTGGCTTATCAATGATAAGAAACAGAGGAAAGAGGACGATTTGAGGTTGTAACAGAATAAAAGTTAAGTGCAGTAGTTTCGGCTACTGCACTTGTTGTTTATGTATAGATTATCGAGTTGAAGACTACCTCTTCGGCATAGTGACGGTAGTTATTCATAAGACCTACCCACTTCATTTGGTCAGTGGCTTTCAGCTTTTCGTCAGTACCGTCTGCCTCTGCCATATGCGAAACTATGCGATTAAACATTTCTTCCGCCTGGTCATTGATGCTGCAAAGGTAATCGTGAAGTGTACCGTTCATAAGGTAGGTGTAATAGGTTGACTTGCAGTAATTTTTGAGGTGGTTGAGGTGAAACTGTCCCCATTTGCCGATAGGGCGGTTGTCTTTAGACTCGGGTAGCTTTAAGTCAGGTAAGTAATAATCCCCGTGAAGGGTGTACCGGATACCGTTTTGATCGTTGGTGTAGTGTTTGGGTAAGTTCACAGAAAAGTCCTCCTTATCTCTCGCTTTTATCAATGATTTTTAACAGTAGCTCATCAACATCTTCTGTAGGTAAATCCTCTGCCAAAAGCATATTCCGAAACTCATTCATGCCGTTGATAAGTAGGTTGCACTCAAAATCTGTGAACTTAATTTTTGTTTTTCTGCTCATAAAAATGACCTCCTGTTATTTGGTAATTTTATTCTACCGCATAACGGGAGGTTAGTCGAATGTGTGGATTTAATTTCGGCAGTGGCTACCGAATTTATTATCGTCACTCTGTAATATCATCTTTTTTGTTTTTGTAATATTCAATAATATCCGGAAGCATTGCCCTTGCTAAACTCTTAAGCGCCTCTTTTGGTATTTCAAAATTACTTTCATTAAATGAACAAATCTCTTCTTCAGTTTCAGTAGAAATGATTTTAACAGGGTGTCCCTTACGAACTAAATCCTTTTCTCTTTCAGACATTGATTCAAACGCCTTTCTTTGAATCGCTGAAAGCTTTGTTTCATCAAATGTTTGCATATAAACATCCTCCTTTTATTTGGTATATACATTCTACCGTATAATATGAGACTAGTCGAATGTGCAAATGTCAATAAAAAGAAAAACCAAGAAAGATTTTACTCTCTCTTGGTTGCTTTTTTCCTTCTGCAATGCACGGTATCTAATTACTGTTTATATAAACTGTCCTTAGCAATCCCATACATCGGAACGAGGTTTTTTATCCATTGCGAAAGCAATGGTATATCATCCCCGTAAGGCGTATATAATCACGCGAAGCGGCATCGTCCCTTACAGCGCGGCAAAGGAAACCAAGCACTTTATGGTGTTTGGTTTTTTTATTTTATACGCAAAAACAATGAGCAATAAATATAGTATGAATATATACAAGGAGCCGAGTGTTGTGCTCTTTGTTTATGTTTTGCAGCAAAAACCTCTCCCATAGGGAGAGGCTAGAGTTCATTTCCTTATTTACGTTGCTCTTAACTCCCTTTAAACAAGTCTGCCTATAATAATACCCAGAGCGACACAGGTGAGGCAGGCAAGGGTTATGCCTAGAATTTCAGTAAGTGTCTTTTTCCGCCTCTTGTTCTGAGGCGGTGCAGAGGTTCCCTTTGCAATTGCTCCTGCCCTTTCACGGATTTTTCCCTCACTGAGGCCTGCATAATCGGGACTTACAAAAAACATAATCTTTTCAAAATATTCGCTTCCGGTATCGCTTACCTCAACAACTCTGTGATTTACGCCTTTGATCATAATTTTTTCCTCCGTAAAACAATTTCCTTTTTATTGTTATATCTGTTCTGCTCTTTTATTCTTCCGTTTGCGGCGGAAAAATTTTGTGCAAATTTACGAAGCACATTTGTTCAGCATTAAAAAGAATACAAAATTTTCTGAAGATTTTGTATTCTTTTACCAAAGAGAGTTTTCAACATTTTCCACACACTTTTTAACAGAAACCTGTGGAAAACTCTGCGGAAAAAGTGCAAAACTCCCCATTTTACTATGATTTTTTAAGTGAAAAATGTTAAACACCCCTTTTGGACGATGTTGAAAACTCATTTTATGACATTTTCAGACAAATCAGCTTAAAACAAAAAATGCAGAAATTTATGGTAATTTTGACTAAAATTACTTTTGGGTTTGAACAGCGAAAAAATTTACCGGGGTTTAATCCAAATAAATTGACAAAGAATGATTTTTGTATTATTATATAATTTACGTTATATGGAAACAGAAAGGTAGTGTTTTAAATTGAGTTCATGTTCAGGTAATTGTTCATCATGCTCATCGGCTGCGGAATGCAAGGATAAGGACCCCCATCTTAAGCAGAACGAGTATTCAGACATTAAAAAAATATATGCTGTTGTAAGCGGCAAGGGCGGTGTAGGTAAATCCTCAGTAACTGCTATGCTGGCTTCGGCAACTCAGGCTATGGGCAAGCAGACTGCTATTCTTGACGCAGACGTAACCGGCCCGTCAATCCCCAAAATGTTCGGTATCGACGGCATGGCAGAGGCTGATGCCTGCGGAATGCTTCCCGCAGTATCAAAAACAGGCGTAAGAGTTATGTCCGTTAACCTTCTTCTTCCCGAAAAGGATTCTCCCGTTGTATGGAGAGGACCCGTTATCAGTGGTGTTATTCAGCAGTTCTTTACCGACGTTGCATGGGGTGACGTTGATTATATGTTTGTTGATATGCCTCCGGGAACAGGTGACGTTCCTCTTACAGTTTTCCAGAACCTTAAGGTTGACGGTATTATCGTTGTAACAACACCCCAGGACCTTGTTGGTCTTATTGTAAGCAAGGCTATCAAAATGGCATCAATGATGAACATTCCCGTTGTGGGTCTTGTTGAAAACTTCAGCTACTTTGAATGTCCCGACTGCGGAAAACAGCATTCAATCTTTGGCGAAAGCAAAACTGAAGAGGTTGCAGAAAAGTTCGGTCTTCCCGTACTTGCAAAGCTTCCTATCGACCCGAGAACAGCTTCGCTTGCCGACAAGGGCGCAATTGAGCTTTCAGATATGGATAAGGTAATGCCTATTGTAAAGGCCCTCACCGAATAAGGGGTTAAAGCTTTATTCACACAATCCCTAATTTTTCTCTAAAAGCGAAACAATGGTTAACACAAGATTTACATTGTCTTTGCTATTTGATGAGTAATTTTTGGTATTCTTAATTCAGAAAAACGGAAGTATTTTATAGATTTAAGGAGCAACCCAATGAAAAAAATACTGAGAAACATCTTTTTGAGTATATTGGTTATTATAGTTGTTGCTATCGGTGCTGCGTGGTACACGCTTTTCGGTATGAGTGAAAAGCCTGTGGCAGAATCCTATATCGTTGACAGCAACGGAACAACCTATCTTGCCGTTACAGACGACGACGGCGTTACATACGCAGTTGTTACTGACGCAAACGGCAAAAACCATGCCGCAAAGTTTGAAAACGGTGTTGTGGGTGCAATCAACTCCGACATAAAGGTTGATGTAAAGCCTGAGGATCTTCCCACAAATTATACTGGTCCCAATATTGACGTTGAAATTGATCCCAACGATTACACCGGTAATGTAGCAACAACAATTGCAACCACAAAGCCCACTACAACCAAGAAGGGCGAAGAGGGCAAAAAGCCTGAAGATGCGACTACAACAAAGCCTGCTGACGACCCCTACAGACTTGAGCCCTTCAGAATCAAGCAGTATCATAAGGCAATCAGCAGCGGTACTTTCCTTATGGAATCAACAATGGAAGACCCCGATTTAGGCAGTACTCCCGTAACTATGGCTGTAAAGAACGGCAACACCTATGTTGAAACCTCGATGAAACAGGAAGGATTCAATTTTGACTGTAGGGTTATCTATATCAAGAGCACAAAGACAACCTACCTTATTATTGACAACTGGAAAAAGTATACCAAGCTTCCCGCAGAGCTTATGGGCGATGCCGAAGGTCTTGATATGGCAGGCGAGCTTCAGAACAGCTACTCCGAGGAGGAGCTCGTTGACGTTAAGGTTTCAGAGGTTGAGCTTAATGGCAAGAAGCTTATTCTTGAAAGCTACAACAGCGGCGGCACAACCGTAAACTACTACTTTGACGGTGACAAGCTTATCAGAAGAGACGACGTATATTCTGACGGAACCGTTTCATCAACCGTTTTCACAAAGTTTACAACCAACGTTCCCGACTCCTACTTTGAAGTACCTGAGGGCTACGGATACCTTAATCTCAGCTGGCTTGAAAAGCTGGGCGCATTTGAATAATAAAACGAAACTGCTGCACCTGCAAACAGCATCTGCAGCAGTATTTTTTTAGAAAAATACATCTTTACACAGTGTTCACATATTGTTACCTGTTTATTACCATTTTAGCCCAAATATATTGGTATAAATAAAAAGTATGTGAAATACACTCAAAAACATCCAAGGAGGATTTTAAACATGAAAAGAATCACATCAATCGCGCTTGTACTTGTACTTCTCGTATGCTCACTTGCAGCTTGCGGCGGTTCAAAGCCCGAAGAAACCGAAGTAACTCCCTACGAAGGTGCAATTGCAGAGCTCGTAACAAAAATCTACGACACATACTCACTTGGCGAACTTCCCGTATTCACAGAAGGTATGCCCGTTGAGCTTACAGATGCAGAAGCAGTAAAGGCTTACACAGGTCTTGACAGTGCTGACGGTGTTGCAGAAGCAGTTTTCTCAGAAACAATGATGGGCTCACAGGCTTACTCACTTGTTATCGTAAAGCTCAGCGATTCAGCTAAGGCAGAAGAAATCAAGAAGGCTATGTTTGAAGGCATCAACACAAGAAAGTGGATCTGCGTTGAAGCTGACCAGCTCAGAGTAGTATCAAGCGCTGACCTTGTAATGCTTGTTATGGTTGACTCAAAGCTTGGCGAAGGCCATGCAGACGGTCTTGTTGAAGCATTCAAGACAAACGTAGGCGAACTTACAGGCGAAACACTTACAAAGGGTTAATCCTATGGTATTTTCGTCGATTCCGTTTTTATACTTTTTCCTGCCTGCCGTACTGCTTTGTTACTTTGCAGTGCCGAAAAAAGCAAAAGACCTTGTGCTTCTCATTTTCTCCCTTTTCTTTTATTGGTGGGGCGAACCGAAGTACGCACTTCTTATGGTGTTCACTATAAGCTTTTGCTATTTTGCAGGACGTATTCTTGAAAATCGACGCGAAAAATCCCGGGAGTGCAAAGGATTACTGATTTTTTCAGTAGCAGTGCCTCTCGGGTTTCTTGCTGTTTTCAAGTACGCCGACTTCTTTATCAGCTCTCTTAACAGTCTCGGAGCCGATATTCCGCTTTTAAAGCTTGCACTTCCTATCGGTATAAGCTTTTATACCTTCCAGGCAATCAGCTATATTATAGACGTTTACAGAGGCGACATTCCTGCTGAAAAGAGCCTTATAACCCTTTCTGCTTATATCACTCTTTTCCCTCAGCTTATTGCAGGTCCCATCGTCCGCTACAAAGATGTGGCAGACGACATGAAAAACCGTAAAATCAATCTGAAAAACGCTTCTGACGGTATACGCAGATTTGTTTACGGTATCGGTAAAAAGGTGCTTATTGCAAACCTTCTCGGTACAATCTGCTCCGTCTACCGTGACAGCAGTGATCCCTCTGTACTTTATGCGTGGGTTTATGCCATTTCATATTCACTGCAGATTTACTTCGACTTTTCTGCTTACAGTGATATGGCAATCGGACTTGGCAAAATCCTCGGTCTTAACTTCCTTGAAAACTTCAACTATCCCTATATTTCAAAAAGCATTACCGAATTCTGGCGCAGATGGCATATTTCCCTTTCAAGCTGGTTCAGAGATTATGTGTACATCCCATTAGGCGGTAACAGAGTTAAAAGATCACGCCAGGTGTTCAACATTATGGTTGTGTGGTGCCTTACAGGCTTCTGGCACGGCGCAGGATGGACCTTTATTGCATGGGGTCTTTACTTTGGTATTCTTCTGCTTTGTGAAAAGTTCTTCTGGGGCAAGTTTATTGAAAAGCTGCCGAGGGTTTTCCGTCACCTTTATGTGATTTTAATTGTCATAATCAGCTTTGTAATTTTCAACGCCTCAACCTTTACCCAGGCGTGGATAGATATTACAAATCTCTTCGGTCTGAACGGTTTACCTCTCATAAGCGACGGCGCAATTTATGCCCTTAAGAGCAACGCAGTTCTTCTTGCTGTGGCTTTCTTCGGTGCAACACCCGTTATGAAAAAGCTTTGCTTTAAATACGAGGAAAAGCTTCCCGTAAGAATTCTTGAAGTGGTATCTATAGTTGTTGTTCTCGTCGTTTCAACGGCATACCTTGTAGACGGTTCATTCAATCCGTTCTTATATTTCAGATTTTAAGGGAGGCAGAATAAAATGAAAAAGTCAAAATTTATAATCAATATCATTCTGTTCTGCCTTATTATCGGTATTCTCACCGGAACGCTTTTCATTTCACCGGCAACAGATATTTCCGAGTCTGAGAGAAGAAAGCTTCAGCAGTTTCCGGAGCTCAGTTTTTCAACCCTTATGTCCGGTAAGTTTATGAAAAATTTTGAGACTTATATGACCGACCAGTTCCCCTTGAGAGATGCCTTCAGAAAGCTTAAGGCAAAGGTACACTTTGATATTTACAATCAGAGCGACAACGGCGGAATTTATGTAAAAGAGGGTTTTGTAAGTAAAATTGATTCTGAATACAGCGAAAGCTCAACTGAGCATTTTACAGGCAGGATGAATAACCTTTACGATATGTATCTGAAGGACAAAAACTGCAGGGTTTACTACAGTATAATCCCCGACAAGAACTACTATCTTGCAGGCGAAGATTATCCCACAATGGATTACGAAAAGCTTTTCCGAAAGGTAAGAGAAGACCTCTCCTATATGACAGAAATTGATATCAAGGACACTCTCAGCAAGGAAAGCTTTTATTACACAGACACCCATTGGCGTCAGGAGAAAATCACTGCTACTGCTGAAAAAATCAGAAAAGAAATGGGTATGGCACCTCTTGGTGAGTACAAAGAGGAAAATGCAGGTGACTTTTACGGTGTTTATTACGGACAGTCGGCGTTGAGCCTTCCTGCCGAGCCTCTCAACTACCTTAAAAACCACATTACAGACAAGGCTACAACCTACAATTACGAAACGAAAAAAGAAGCTCCCGTTTACAACACGGACAAGCTTAACGAAAGTCTTGACAAATATGATTTGTTCCTTTCGGGCCCCTGCTCACTTATGGATATAAACAATCCCTCAGGCGAAAAGGGCAAGCAGCTTATAATTTTCCGTGATTCCTACGGCAGCAGCCTTGCACCGCTTCTCATAAGCGATTATGAAAAGGTTGTGCTTATTGACACCAGATACATTACGCCTGAAATGCTCGGGGAGTATGTGGAGTTCGAAAACAGCGATGTTCTGTTTATTTACAGCACACTGCTGATTAACAGCAGCAGTACAATTAAATAAAGTTAAAGAGATGCACCACGGTCGGTTGCATCTCTTTTGTTATAGAAAAACATAAACAAAGAGACGAGCTCCGGACCCTCTCAGAAGGAACTTCAAGCGTTTTGCTTTCTGTTTATGTTTTTAACAAACCAAAACACGGATGCCATGTTGTGACATCCGTGTAATTATATTTGCTTTTACGCTCCGGGAACAGAATCGGAAAGAGCGACAAAGTCGATTTTTTCCATCTTTGTTCTTGGAAGAGCGTCCATTACGAAAACCTTTCTCGGGCAGGAATAGCTCTCAATATTCTTCTTGCAGAAGGATAAAAGCTTTTCCTGTATTTCTGCTGCGTCCGCTTCAGGATCACTTGGTGCAACTACAAGCTTTACATAGGGTTTACCGTTTTCATCGTAGCCCTGACAAGCGCAAGCCTCGGATATGTAATCAAGGGTGAGAACCTTCTTTTCAATGGTTGCAGGATATATGTTGTAGCCTGAAATAATGATGATTCTCTTGATACGGCTCGTAAATTTAAGGTGACCCTCTTTGGTGAGATAGCCGACATCGCCGGTTTTTACCCAGTTCACACCGTTTTCGTCGGTGTAAATACCGCTGTCCTGAACATCCTCGTCGGGAAGGTAGCCGTTCATCATACATCTGCCGGTAATTACAACCTCACCGATTTCTCCCGAGGGAAGCTTGTTGTTTTCGTTGTCCCATATCTCAACGTGAGTGCCGAGAATGGGCATACCTACAGTATTTTCTCTGTAGTAGCCCTCGGGAAGATTATTGGTGGTGCATACTGCGCACATTTCTGTAAGTCCGTAGCCGGGAGCGAGAATTCCCTTTGCACCCTGAGCAGCAATTGCAGCGTTGAATTCTCTGATAAAGTCGGGACTGACATAATCTCCTCCGGTGCTGATGATAAGAAGATTTTTTATACCCTCGTTGCTTTCAAAATTCGGAGCCTCCATAAGCTTCTGGAACATCTTGGGAACACCCAGCATTTCGATTACACAGTATTTTCTGATAAGCTCAAGAGCCTGAGAGGGGTCAAACTTTGATATCATAATGGGCTTATATGCGTTGCAGATTGCATAGTGGATTGAAACACCAAGACCGTATGCGTGAAAACATGGAAGAACACAGAGTGAATAGCACTTGTTGTAATCGTGAGGAAGGTCAAGGGCGTACATAGCGTATGCAAGATTGTTGAAGGAGTATGCGGAATGGATAATGGTCTTGCTTTTACCTGTTGTTCCGCCGCCGTGAATGTAAATTGCTGCATCCTTACCGGGGTTTTTATCCGTGGGAACAGCAGGAAGGTCCATTCCCATAATTTCCATATAAGGAGTGATATTTTCTGTTCTGTCATACCACGCATTTTTCAGCTCGTTGCCTTTAGCATACTTGTATGCAAGTCCGTCGCAGAAATCGGAAACTGAGCCTACAACTGTAAGGTATTCGTCAGTGATGCTCTTGTAAGCAGAAGCAAAAAGGTCAAGCATAATCACACACGTGCTGTTTGTGTGCTTCATGTTTTCAAGAAGCTGCGAGGGCGGAGTGAGAGGGTGAACAAAGTTAGATATTGCACCGATTTTTGACGCTGCGTAAAATGCAATTGCAGCGTGACCGCAGGTGGGAAGAAAGGCGGTTACGACATCGCCCTTGCCTATACCTTTTGAAACAAGCCATGAAGCAAGCTTTTCAATGTCGGAAATAAATCTCTTCATTGTGATTTCTGACTCAACGTTTGCAACGGGCGTTACAAAAGCGGTGTAATCGTCGCCGTAATCCTTTGAGATTCTTTCGTAGCACTGAAGCATATATTCATAGCAGGATTCGTTTTTCGGAACGGAAAGATATTTTTCTTCAGGTATAATAAATTCCATGACACATCTCCTTCAAAAATGTTTAATTCGTTACATCGTGTCATAGTATACTATACAACAATTGTGATGTCAATTACAAATTCGCACAGAATGTACCAATTGTGCTGATTTATTGCAAATGTTGTTAAGGAGATGTTTTAAAAGAGTAAAAAACAACCCGGAGAAGTAAAATCTCCGGGTTAGCGTTTGATATGATGTTATGCAGCAATCTGCTCTTTGTCGGCCTTAATTGCAGCAATCTCTTTGTTAACGGTACGCTGGTCAACCCAGAATACAACGATAAGTTCAACAAGAGCACCGAGCATATGCCAGGTTGAGTGGCCTTGGAAGTTACCGAGAGCAAAGTTTGCAATTTCGTTATCGCCCCAGATTGCAGTGATGATAGCAGCAACAAGCATTGTGCCTACTGCAAGGATAAGGAGATAGCGTTCGTTCTTAGTCATCTTCTTGAAGTTATCAATAAGAAGATAGAGAATGGGGCAAACTGTGATTACACAGCCAACCTCTGCGATGGACATACCGCCTGTTTTACCGTCCATGGGAGCTCCGCCGCCACCGAAGTAGAGGGGCCTGTCGTGAATTACGAATACTTCGTAAGTAAGGATTGCAAGAACAATGAATGCGAATACGGAAACTGCAATAAGGAAAATGTTTCGTTTCTTTTTCGTTTCGGGCGTCTGGTAAAACTCCAGTGCAAAGCTGCATACACCGCACCAGGCAACAAGCTCAGTAAAGCTCATATCAATATAGCTTGCAAGAAGCTTTGTTGTAAGAACGCCGGGTTGGAAAAGACCGTAGTCTGCTGTGTGCATACCTACTGAAGTTACGGACATAATCATATAAAGCAGAAGGAAAAGGTACCAATACCATTTTTTGTTCTTTTTGATAAGAAGAATGATGATACCGATAATGCCTGCGTATGTATATGCCCAGTTTGTCTGAACATCTGCGTACTGAGCAGCGAACTCAGCAAGAGATGTTGTAACGCCTTCAATCGGGAAGATATCCTTAAAGGAAACCCAGTCGATGAAGTCGAGCTTCAGAAATTGTAACATTGAAAAATCCCTCCCTTTAATATTTTTAGATTACTGTTACAATCTGTTTTCATTATATATTCATTTAATTGCCTTGTCAATATCAAGGTAATTAAAAAATATTAGGCTGATTCAAAGGCATATACAATAAAAACATTGACAATTTCAATGAAAAATGTTAGGATTTATTGGCAGTAAGCCTCCTTAGTTAAATGGATATAATAAATCCCTCCTAAGGATTAGTTGTGGGTTCGATTCCCGCAGGGGGTGCCAGAAAAAGCACTTGCGAAAGCAAGTGCTTTTTCAATGAAGTGTGCCTTACGGCACATGAAAAATGAAGCAAGGCTTCACCTTATGAAGCACACCTTCGGTGCATGAATTTCTGAGTGCACGCTTTGCTTCATATTGAACTTTGGTTCAATACTTCATGTTTGCTTTGGCAAACGCTTCATTACGAGCGAAGCGAGTGCTTCATTTCAACAGTAAAAGAATAACAGCTTAACATATGAAAAAGTGCAGTTTCAAAAGCCGGGGAATCTGATTTTGTCAGGTTTCCCGGCTTGATTTGTGTTTCAGAAATCTTTGCGTTGACTCAAAACAATCAGTTGACAAACACCTTTATGTATGTTAGAATAATCCTGAAATTAAACCACGGTATAATTTAACAAGTGAATAAGAGAGGAGAGATGATTTGGCCAACATAAGAAGTGAAGCGGAAAGCAAGGAGCTGTACAGGAAAATTCTGACCGCTGCAACGGCGCTGTTCATTCAGAAAGGCTTTGAACGTACCACAATATTGGATATTGCAAAACTTTCGGGTGTGCCTAAGTCGAAGATACTTTATGAAATGAAAAGCAAAGAGGAAATTCTCGGTTATCTTGTAACGAGATTTCTCGACGGTGTTACGTCGGCATCTGATGCAGTTGCAAAAAAGCTTACCGACGATAAGGTACTGATCTGTGTTGCTAACGAGGTTTTGCAAATCTATATGGCAGAAATGAACGAGGATATGCGGAATCTGTACCTTGCAGGATATTCGATGCCTAAGACGAGCGAAGAGGTGCTTAAACGAAGAACGGATATGATGTATGAAATTTTTGGTGGAATCTTTCCGGATTTCGAGCTGAAGGACTTCTACGAAACGGAAATTGCATCAATGGGCATTATGAGGGCATATATGACCGTTCCCTGCGATATGTATTTTACCATTGAAGCAAAAGCAAAAAGACTGGTAACAATGCTTCTGCGGATATACAAGGCAGAAGATGAAAAAGTTAATGAGGCACTTGAGTTCATCGGAAAAATTGACTTTGAAACCGTTGCAGATAAAGCGGTCAGAAGTGTATTTGATGAACTTGAAATAAAAACTAATAAATAGTTTTCGAAAGGAGAAAAACAATGAAAAAACTTTTATCAATCATGCTCACAATCTTAATGCTTGTGACGAGCGTACCCTATGCCCTTGCGGCAGACGACGGCATACCCCTTACTGTTGATGTAACTGACAAGTTTAATGTGGAAATCGGAAGCGGTTACGAATATTACGACGAGGACGGCTATATTATTACAGGAACAAATCAGGATGCATCTGTCCGGATTTATGAACCCGCTGATTTAACTTTCAGAGACGCTACATTTGCAGGTTTTATTACTCAGTATGCACCTGAAAATTCGGTAGTTAATATAACTCTTGAAGGAACAACAGAGGTTACAGGGTATGTAAGTATAGCTGATGAACATCTCATCTTTGACGGAGATGAAGCCGCTATCTTTAAGGCTCCGTATTTTACCACCAGTGGTAGACCCGGCTCTGTTACCGTAAACGGCGGCAATATTGTTCTTGACTACGTTACAGAAAGCTACTCGCACACAATAGCCTGCGACGGCGGATTTATAATCAACGGCGGAACAGTTACCGCATCTAACAATTTTTCCCATGTGGTTTACAACGCTGTTACACTTAACGGCGGTGAGCTGAATGTAATAAGCACATCAGCCGATTATGCAGCTATCGAAGAAACTGTTACAATGAAAAAAGGCGCTCTGCTTACCGTAAGTGCCGCAAGCGGAATGCTCGGGTATGACAGCGATGCAGGTTACATAGGAAAAATTGTTATGGCTGACGATGCAGAAGAAAACGATTACTTCTTTGTGAGATATGATACCGAAAGTGAGTTTGTACCCGTTCAGGATATCAATTCAGCCCTTAACGGCAAAGCATATGCTGAAATCAAGATTGACACACACGAGCATTCGTATACGGACGGCATCTGCGATTGTGGCTATGTCTGCCTGCATGTGAATTTTGCCGACGGCATATGTCCCGATTGCACTGCCAGCGGAAAGCTTGTTGCAATCAAGATGTCAGACAGAAACAACAACGGTTGGTATGGAAAAAATGCCGTTGTCATTAAACAGCTTGTTGACGGAGCGTTTGAGGAAGTTGAAACAGCAACCTTAACAGACGGCAAAAGCGGAACAGTTGCTGTAAATCTTGATAAAGATGGAACATATGTTATTACTTGGCAAAGTGACTATTATCCCAATGAATGCGGATTTGAAATTTATGTTGACGGTGAATGTGTTTATAGTATCTCTGATGCACGCGGAATAGAAAACAACGCAATCTTATATACTATTTGTGAGCACACCGGAGGTAAAGCAGACTGTCTCCACAGAGCTGTTTGTGAAAACTGCGGCAATGAATACGGTGAAGTTGATGCAGACGGTCACATTATGGAAGACAATTGGAGCTGGCACAGCTCAGAACAGCATATGCGCGGATGCACTCTCTGTCATACAAGTGCTTCATATGAGTATGAAGACCATTACGGCGGCTCAGCTACCTGCAGCACCCTTGCCATCTGTGAAGGCTGCGGTCAGAGCTACGGCGAGCTGGGCGCTCACACTGCTGAACCCACCTATGTCCCCAACGCCGGGGACAGCACCCAGCATGATGCGACCTATTCCTGCTGCGGCGCTACCGTTACCGAAGCCCACACAATGAATGTCACCACCGGCAAGTGTGTCTGCGGTGCTGACATGACTGCGATTGCCACCGTCACCGATGGCACGAACACCTACTATGCAGCCGATGCAGCAACGCTGAATCAGGCAGTAACCGCAATTCTGGAAAC
>JBGVGM010000055.1:0-4704 GCA_045121655.1 Acutalibacteraceae bacterium
GAACGGGATAATTCAGCAGACAAGGAAAATGAACTCAACGGAACATTTACTTATGACTTCATTGATGACGATGCTTTCAGAAGACTTCTCAAAAAAGAGGGGATAAGCGAAGAAGGCTACTTTGATAAGGAACACCCGAAAGCTTTGGTTTATGATATGGGAACTTATATTTATCGGACAGACGATAAAGAAAGAGTTTATATAGTACCGTTCCTCAATAAAGATGCTTTCCCTGCAACTCTTGAAATTACTGAAATCCTTCCCTGGTTTGAGGAAAACGGCGAGGAGTATTATTACTGTGAAGAAACAGTCAAGGACGGTATCACATATTATGTTTACGATGTAGCATACGATGAGGGGGAGGAATTTACCGACGAAAATAAAAAATACCTCACGGAAAAAGAGGCGGTAAATCATCTGGAAATCTCAATCGGTGCCTTCATTTCGGAAAAGCCGTATTATGTGGGATATGGTACCAACCTTATTTATCCCGATTCCGTAAAAGAGAAGGTTATGCTTGAGGGCTATTGGCAGACACATACCTATATAATCTGCGAAGATCACAAAAAAGTTACAGCTGATGTCAATCGTATCGTAAAAGATATCGGCGGTGAAAAATACGATATGTATGTTACCGATTATGCCGCAGAAACCGAGAGCATCAGGGCACTTGTAACAATTGCGAAGGTGTTAGCATACGGCTTTATCGTTCTCATCTCTATGATTGCGGCAGCAAATGTTTTCAATACAATATCAACCAATATTTCTCTCAGAAGAAGAGAATTCGCAACGCTGAAATCTGTCGGTCTTACAAGTAAGGGTATGCGAAAGATGATGATATTTGAATCTATCCTTTACGGTGTAAAGAGCCTCTTATTCTCGCTGCCGGTTTCATTGGGAATGACATATCTTGTGTATTATGTTGCCTCTGACAGCGGTTACGAAATGGGCTTCTATGTTCCTTGGGATAAATTCATTATAGCCATTGCAAGTGTATTTATAATTGTTGCACTCAGTATGGTGTACTCCATTAAAAAGGTAAATAAAGAAAATACGGTTGAAACTCTCAGAAACGAGAATATATAAATTGAACCCCGCAGGCGAAAAAGTCTGCGGGGCTAACTGTTTGCATATAAAAATGTTCATCTGTTACCTTGTAGTTTTATTTTATCGTATAGTAGGAGATTGGCTTGATGTGCAAATAAAAAAATCAATCATAAATATCTGTAATATAGGTATATTTATCAATTTCATCTTTAGAAAAAATTCCGTGATGCTCTTTAAGTAAATCATTTAAACAAGAACAACTTTCACAGTTAATATCTACTGCAACATCACTATAATCAGTTATATCGCTTGTAAGATTATACATTTCAAATAAAACTCTAGCAGCGGTATTAACGTCAACTGAATCAATAGCTCGCCAAAGTAAAAAAGCAGATGTATATAACCCGTTTTCTGCTTTCTCAGAACAAGGGTTATTTGATACACTGTTGCACCATCTTTCAAATGAACTCAGTTCTCTGTCAATATCTTTTTTAGTGGGAGAAACAAGTAATTTTAATGTTTTTTCAACATCAGGGATTTCGCAAAGCTTGTTTATTATATCAACAAGTTCCTCTTTTGATAATTTATCAAGTTTTGATTTAATATCTTTTTTCATAAACTTAACTCCTTTTATATCACAGTATCCGTCAGCTCACCCGCAATATCAAAGCTCACAAATCTCATTATACTTTCCTCATTTGTACCGAAGCTTAAGAAATTAACGCTACCGTACCACACAATTTTATTATCAATAACTGTGAACTTCTGATGAAAGTCAGATTTATATATAACATTCACACCGCAGTTTTGTAAGATTGCAGTGTTTTCTTTTATGGTTTCTCTTTTGGGTTCTTTGAAGTCTTCAGGTGGTCGGGTAATAACAGTTAGTGTTGCGCCGTTAAGAATAGCCTGTGATATAATCTTTAAGAGCTGTGAAATTCTGTTTTTTCGCATAAACGGGCAAACTATCAGAACTTCCTTGTGTGCTGATTTTATATCCTGACAGTACACCGTGTAAAAGCTCTTGCCGTCATAAATCAGGTCAGGTATGACACTATACTCATTATCAATTTTTATTCTGTAGCCGATAGAAGAATAGCCTTTTAATCTTTTCTGATACATTCTTTCAAGAACAGGAATATGTATATCTACATAGTCATAAATCTGCACTTCGTTTTTGCCCGGATAGTTTCTGTGAAGTCTGCCTGCATACTGTGCAACCTTGCCTTTCCAAGCAATAGGTAAAGCGAGAAACAGTGTATCAAGTCTCGGATAGTCAAAGCCCTCACCGACATATTTACCCGTTGCAATAATAATCAGATTTTCATTGTCAGAAATCGCTTGCAATTTTTCTAATGTTTCCCGTCGTTCTTTTTTCGAAGATGTACCGAAAAGAGTGATGATATTCTTACAATAACCGTTAAGCATATCTTTAAGCTTCAGCACATGCTCCCGTCTTTCGGTTAATACTATAGGTGTTCTTCTGCTTTTCAGAGCTTTGATAATATCATTTACAATGTAACTGTTGCGAAGCTCATTTTCAGAAAGCTCTTTATATATTTCTGTGATATTTTTATCTTTAGTTTCACAGCGATACGGCGTAAATCTTGGAATAAGATAATGCTCAAAGTTTCTTTTCTCTGCCTGAGATTTTGCATCAACTTTGTATCGTACGGGACCGCATTGCATAAAGATAATCGGATGATGTCCATCCTGCCTTGTTGGTGTAGCAGTAAGTCCGTAAACATATTTAGCATTTGCATATTTAAGTATTTTTTCAAAATTAACAGCAGATACATGATGACATTCATCAACAATTATCATTCCGTAATTTCGCACAAGCTCTTTGACCTCATCTTCGGAAATTAGTGATTGCATAACTGAAACATCAATAATTCCGTTTATCGTGTTTTTTCCTGCTCCAAGAACACCAACGGGTGACCATGCTTTTCTTCTTCCTCTGCCTTTTTGTTTTTCCGGTGGAGCAACATTTATTGTAAGAAACTGCTGCAATGATTTTTGCCATTGTGCCATAAGGGTTTGTGTATGTACAAGAACAAGAGTGTTTGTTTTCCTCTCTCCGATGAGATAAGAGGCGACAACAGTTTTACCAAATGCAGTTGTAGCGGAAAGCACACCGATATTATGTTCAAGTAATGCATCTGCGGCAGGCTGCTGTTCCTCACGCAAAATACCGTTAAAATCTACCGGTATTTCTGTGCCACGATTTGTTTTGTCTGTTATTGATACGTTAGTTTCTGTTCCTGAAAACAAGTCAACAAGTGCATCTTCACATCCTCTCGGCAGAGCAATATATTCATCAAATACTTCTGCAGTGCATACAATTCTCGGTTTATTGTATATTGGAAGCCTCATAGCCTGACTGCGGTAAAAGTCCGGATTTTTAAATGCCGCCAAACGCTTGATTTTATTTATTAAGCCTGCACTTAAATCTTTTGTAGGAACATAAAGCATATTAGAATATACTATTTCAAGGCTCTCGGGATACTCCTCCACTGAGAGTACAATTTGTCTTTTTGTTTCCCAAGGCTTATCCTCTTTTTCGGAAATGAGTTCACCTAAATCACCTGATTTACAAAGGGCAGAAACTAATTCGTCCACTCTTTCGGATGAAAGCTTTTGTATACTGCCAAGATATGCCCATTGGTCACTGTATGGGATAAAGTCTTTGTCAACAAATAAGCTATTGCCGTTTTTCCTCGCATTACCCTGAAGCGGCAAAGCAACAAGATTGCCGAAGCCACCTTTAGGCATAGTATCCTGATTAGGAAAGAATCTGTCATAAGATTTGAAAGAAAGATTACTTTGTTCCATTGTTTTTGTTAGTACTCCGCTACCAAGT
The DNA here is from genome assembly GCA_045121655.1 of Acutalibacteraceae bacterium. Lineage (GTDB taxonomy): Bacteria > Bacillota > Clostridia > Oscillospirales > Acutalibacteraceae > UBA6857. Next base: position 3,911 of record JBGVGM010000055.1, read on the forward strand.
TTTCTTGCAACGGAAGCCGATACAGGCTCTTCAAAGAAAATCCAGGCGTGAGCACCGTTGCCTGAACGGGAAATCTCGACACTTATAGGTATATCAAACTCTTCACAAGTTTTTCTGAAAGCAGTTACATCAGACTTGAAGTTTTCTTCATCAAAATCAGCACACAAAAACAGGCAGGCTTCGTCTGTCAGCATCGGATAAATGCCGACAACATCCCTGCCGTATGAATCTTTTCCTGATAGGTGTTTGTATATGTCCTTATCCGTAAGGCTCATAAGTTTGCGGTTGGGGCAAATGGAACACTTATATTTTTTCTTGTCGCAAAACTCCTCATTCCACTCGTTTTTACAAACAGGCTGATAACCGCTTTTTATCCGTAGCTTTACTGTACCAACGGCGAGCAAAGACATCTTCTCTGCCTTTGAAAAGAGAACGGAAAAGATTGATTTTTTCTTCGGGAGAGCTATGTTTGTTGATGGATGATATTGAAATTTGGGGAGTAGCTTCTGCTTCGGGCATAACGAGACCAGTTTTGTCTTTGAGAAGAGCCAGCTCTGCTTTCAATTTTTTGTTTTCTTCGAGTAGGAGGTTGTATTTTTCTAACATATCAGAATATTCGTCTTTCATATAAATGCCTCCTTTTTGTTTTTATTATAGCCATGAGCAAAACGTCAAAAGTGTAGATATATCAACGCTTTTCGGGCATGGCAAGCCCGATTTATCACTCCAAAATATAGAAAGCAACCACCTAATATGGTATAATTTAATTGTAGAAAAACCAACCAAGGAGGCGG
>JBGVGM010000056.1:0-12880 GCA_045121655.1 Acutalibacteraceae bacterium
TTGGAAAAACGGAATCACCGCAGAAAAAGTAATAGCTTATTTTAAAGCTGAAGCAGTGCAAAAATGTTTTGATGAATATATGATTAAAATTCTTGACTATTTGAAAGAGCTTACATAATTGGGGAGTGCAAATTTTTTTGAACGTTGTACTATACAAAATGTATATTTTCTATAGTAGAGGGGACTTTTAAATGCAAAATGCACAATGCTGAATGCAAAATATTGCGATACGCTAAGTTCAGTCTTTATTATCGAGTGTTTAAAATATTGAAACATCTGCGTTTTATGTAATTAGCTTATTGTTATGCTGATAAATCTGATTAATAGCTCCGTAATTGATTATAATAATATTGATTTTTTTAACCGATTAATTGATTTGTGTTTAATGGTTATCGGATTGTATTAAATGAATCTTTTTACGATAAATATTTCAAAAAAACCGTTTGATAGAAATTTTTCTTACAATCGTTTCATCATTCCTGAAAATTCCATCAAATGCCGTTTAATCAGTTTTTTATAAACATACACAGCATCATTAAGTAAATTTCTATTAAATGGCATTTGTTCAGTTTTTTTATAACATACATAGCCTTGTTGTAAGAATTTCTGTTAAACGCCGTTTAACCAGTTTTCTTCTGACATACAGCACCGTTCAGAAAAATTCCATTGAACAGCAAAATTCAGGGCTTAAGCCATATCTTCCTAAAAAGTCACTTTTAAATTAATTTTGCTAAATCACTTGACAAATCAAAAATATTTTGTATAGTTGATAATGTGATTGAATATATTTTGTATAGTTGAACTGAAAAAACCGGAGGTTTAATTATGGCTAATATTGTAAACAAAAATTTACTTCCGCCACTTGTTGTTGAATACATCAACGAGCTGCTTGTAATTAAAGCAAGTTCAAAACTCACAGTTGATGAATATCTTTCTGACCTGAGGCTGTTTTTCAGATTTTTGACATCAAAAGATAAGGGCCTTGACTCCCCTGATAAGCTTCCTGAAAATTATAATATGTCTTATGTTGATACTGATTATATTTCAAAAATCACGCTAAAAGATATTAACAATTTCTTAACATATTGCGGAAGCGACCGTTCAAACTCAGCAAATACCCGTGCAAGAAAAGCTTCTTCAATTCGTGGCTTCTTCAAGTATATTGCAGATAAAATGCAGTATATTGACCACAATCCAGCCTCTCAGCTTCAAGTTGCACCATCTAAGAAAAAACTGCCTAAATATCTTACTTTAGAGCAAAGCATTGAGCTTCTTAATAGCGTAAAAGACCCGAACAAAGAGCGTGATTATTGCATACTTACCCTTTTTCTTAACTGCGGTTTACGTCTCGCAGAGCTTGTCAGCCTTGATATAAATGATATAGATTTCAATGAAAACACGATGATTGTAACCGGTAAAGGCGACAAAGAAAGAATCGTTTATCTGAATAAGGCTTGTATTGAATCGATCAAAAGCTACCTTGCTGTAAGACCCCACGATAAGGTTGAACCAAAGGATAAAAATGCACTGTTTCTTTCAAGGCTTAATAAGCGAATCGGCAGGCAGGCTGTTCAGTTGATGGTTTACCATTATCTTAAAGAAATTGGTCTCGACGGTCAGCACTATTCAGTGCATAAGCTAAGGCATACCGCAGCGACTCTAATGTATCAGCATGGTGGTGTTGATGTACTTGTACTTAAAGATATGCTTGGCCACGAAAACCTTGTAACAACTGAAATTTACACTCATCTCGAAAATAAGCAACTTCGTGAAGCGGCAAAAAACAACCCTTTAAGTAAAGAATTCAAAAAGTCAGAAACTGAATAAGCTGCTGAAGCTTGTCACGGTTACAAAAGTTATTACGTTGCTTAAGATGATTGTTCCTGTACTCAATGCAAATTTTAATGAAAAGCTTTTAATTTCTTCTCTGCACTCCCCTCTTTCCTTCCACAAGTTTTCGTACAAAACACTGCTCATATGAAAACAGCCCTGGGTCATAAGAAGTGTACCGAAAAGATTAACAGCTTCGCCTATTAAAAGCACCAGAAAAACATATTCCGCGCCTTTAAGAGCGTATTCGCAGTACAGATGGGAAAAAAGCAGCGTGGGAGCTATTGACTTTACAAAGGTAACAAATAGAGTAAAAGGAAAACCGATTACGCAAAAGCTGAACACAAACATTATAAAAATGTACGGCAGTTCTGAAAGTATCAAGCCTGATATAATTTCAGAACTGCTTTTATTAGTGAAATCTGTAAAAAAACTTATAAAAAGCTCAAAAATGCTGTCATAAAGGCTTTCTTTCATAAAACAGTAAAATAACGTTCCACAAAGAAAGCCGCTCACAATTGACAGAATCGACAGAATTAATGGTGTTGGAAAATCCTTTTTCTTTCCGTGACGTTTATGGTGTTTAACAAGAACTGCACTAATTTTCATTTTCTACCTCTTTTAATCTTTTTCTTCATATTAACTCCGGTAATTCCGCCTGCAGCAGCGCTTACGAGCATTACCGCACAGCTGATGAGAAGATTCAAATCAATAGAAAATTTATTTAAAATTAGGGAAATCAAAATTAAAATTACAAACGCAGGTAGTGAATAGATTATACCTGTAACAATACCGTTTTCCCTTTTGATTTTTCCGGAAACAAAACCGCTGAGAAATTCGCACATACCAACCAAAACTGCCATAACAGCAAAATTGAGATCTTTCTGCAGGTCAGCGAAAGTTGAAATTATTGAGCAAATAATTACTGCAAATAATAGCAGGAAAAACGGAAAAGTAAACAGAAACACGGTTTCTTTGTTCTTTTTATCCACGCTTCGTTTTTTGTTCTGTATGTTTTTTGCCATAAAAAATAACCTCCTCATACATCTGTTAGATGAATATGAGGAGTATTACTTTAATTATTACTTAATCAGTCTTCGCTTTTCTTTGATTTAGCTGCTTTCTTTTCAGCCTTAGCCTTTTCTGCAGCTGCCTTTGCGGCTTCTCTTTCAGCAGCAACTCTTTCCATAGCTGAATTGTTCTGCTGAACAGCCCAACGTGTGATAAGTATTCTTGTTCTGTCTGTACCTGTTTCAATTACAAGATTGTTTTCCTTAACTGAAACTACCTTGCCGCAGATACCGCCGATCGTTGTAATTTCGTCACCAATGTCAACTGCGTTACGCATTTCCTGTTCTTCTTTCTGACGCTTCTTCTGAGGACGAATCATCATGAAGTACATAAGTGCGAACATTGCAACCATCATAATAATCATTGAATACTGTGAGCCGCCTGCTGTTGAACCTGCAGCTGTTGCTTCTAATAAATACATTTTAGTATTCCTCCAATAAAATATTTCAATAAAGTATAGCAAAATTATATTCTTTTGTCAAGAAGGTCAACATGTTTTTCCTTGAACTCATCAAATTCATCGTTGTCGAGTGCATCACGTATCTTTTCCATAAGAGTGTTGTAGAAATAAAGGTTGTGCATTACGCAAAGACGCATTGCAAGCATTTCCTTAGCTTTAAAGAGGTGTCGTATATATGAACGTGAAAAGCTTCTGCATGTTGGGCAGTCGCACTCAGAATCAATAGGACTGCTGTCCTTTTCGTATTTTTTATTATTGATATTGATAATACCGTTCCAGGTGTTGAGATGTCCGTGACGAGCATTTCTGCTTGGCATTACACAGTCAAAAAGGTCAACTCCCCTGCTGACGCCTTCAATAATATTTCCGGGAGTACCCACACCCATAAGGTAGCGGATTTTATCCTTCGGCATATAAGGCTCTACTGCAGAAATAATGCGGTACATATCCTCTTTAGGCTCACCGACTGCAAGACCACCGATTGCGTAACCGTCAAGGTCGAGCTCAGCAATTTCTTTCATATTTTCAACACGTAAATCCTCAAAGGTGCAACCCTGATTGATACCGAAAAGAAGCTGATTTTTATTGATGGTTTCAGGCAGTGAATTGAGTCTGTCCATTTCGGTTTTGCATCTTTTCAGCCAACGTACAGTTCTTTCGCAGCTCTTCTTTGCGTATTCATAGGTAGCGGGATTTTCAACACATTCGTCAAAAGCCATAGCGATTGTTGAGCCCAGGTGTGACTGAATCTGCATGCTTTCCTCGGGCCCCATAAATATTCTTCTTCCGTCAACGTGTGAGGCAAAGGTTACACCTTCTTCGCTGATTTTACGAAGCCCTGAAAGTGAGAAAACCTGAAATCCGCCGCTATCGGTGAGTATAGGAGCTTTCCATTGAGTAAACTCGTGAAGTCCGCCCATTTCGTAAACAAGTTTATCACCGGGTCTTACGTGAAGATGGTAAGTGTTGCTTAGCATAACCTGACATTTAATTTCTTTTAAATCAATCGCAGAAAGAGCGCCTTTTATTGCGCCGCAGGTAGCAACGTTCATAAAAGCAGGTGTCTGTACAGTTCCGTGAACAGTTTTAAATTCACCGCGTCTTGCAACACCGTTATTTTTAATTAAAGTATACATAATAACCTCGCTTTATCTGATGAAAACTGCATCGCCGAATGAGAAGAATCTGTACTTTTCTTCAACGGCTGTTTTATAAAAATTCATTGTATTGTCGTAGCCACAGAAAGCGCTTACAAGCATAATCAGTGTACTTTCAGGCAGATGGAAATTTGTTATAAGAGCATCAATACATTTGAATTTATAACCGGGATAAATGAAAATATCTGTATTTCCCTCTGCTTCTTCAATTTTACCGTTAAAGGTTGCAACAGATTCAAGTGTACGGCAGCTTGTGGTGCCGACAGCAATAACTCTTCCGCCGTTTTTCTTAGTTTCGTTTATAAGCTCAGCTGTTTCCTTCGGTAACCAATAATGCTCTGAATGCATAGTATGTTTTGAAATATCGTCAACCTTAACCGGTCTGAAAGTGCCAAGACCTACATGTAAGGTTACGTAACCGATTTTAACGCCTTTTTCACTGATTTTCGAAAGCAGCTCATCTGTAAAATGCAGTCCTGCTGTAGGTGCTGCAGCTGAACCTAATTCTTTGGAATAAACGGTCTGATATCTTTCCTGATTTTCAAGGCTTTCCGTTATATAAGGCGGAAGTGGCATCTGTCCGATTCTGTCAATTACGTTATAGAAGTTACCTTCATATTTAAATTTAACAAGTCGGTTGCCGCCTTCCAGTACATCAAGTACATCTGCCTCTAAAAGACCGTCGCCGAAAACAAATGAAGTGCCGGGCTTTGCTCTTTTGCCGGGGCCTGTTATACATTCCCATATGTCGTCGCCTTTTGTGTTGAGAAGAAGGAATTCAACTCTTGCGCCTGTTTCCTTTTTTGTGCCGAACATCCTTGCAGGAAGAACTCTTGTGTTGTTGACTATAAGGCAGTCCCCTTCTCTCAGCTCATGGAGAATATCGTAAAAGTGTCTGTGAGATATTTCGCCGTTTTCCTTTCCGATAACCATAAGTCTTGAGTGGTCTCTGGGCTCTATGGGGTGCTGAGCTATAAGCTCCTTTGGTAAATCGTAGTAAAAATCCGATGTATTCATAAAAATACTGCCGAAAATTGACTTTCAGCATTTCCTTTCTTACTTTTTTCTATTGACTAATCAAATAATAAGTGATAATATATAAAAGTTATTAACTATTATAGTGCATAATGCTGAATTTATCAACAGTTTTAAGCAAAATAATACGTTGAATTTTTTACTCAAAACAGAGGTGTAATTATGAAAAAGTATAATGTAGGCATTATCGGTGCTACAGGTATGGTTGGACAGAGATTTGCTACAATTCTTGCTGACCACCCTTGGTTCAATGTAACTCTTCTTGCTGCTTCAGCTCGCTCAGCAGGCAAAACCTATGAAGAAGCTGTTGGCAAAAGATGGAGAATTGCTGATCCTATGCCTGAAAAGCTCAAGAGCCTTGTTATCAAGGATGCAACTGCTGATATGGAAGAAATCGCTAAGTCAGTTGATTTCGTTTTCTGCGCAGTTGATATGAAAAAAGACGAAATCAGAGCACTTGAGGAAGCTTATGCTAAGCTTGAATGTCCCGTTGTTTCAAACAACAGCGCTCACAGAGGTACTAAGGACGTTCCTATGGTTGTGCCTGAAATCAATGCTGACCACATTAAGGTTATTGAAGGACAGAGACAGCGTCTCGGCACAAAGAGAGGCTTTGTTGCTGTTAAGAGTAACTGCTCACTTCAGAGCTATGTTCCCGCTATTTATCCCCTCGATAAGGAATACGGCGTTAAGGAAGTTCTTGTTTGCACTTATCAGGCGATTTCAGGAGCAGGTAAAACTTTTGAATCTTGGCCTGAAATGGTTGACAACGTAATCCCCTACATTGGCGGTGAAGAAGAAAAGAGCGAGCAGGAACCCCTCAAAATCTGGGGTAAGGTTGAAAACGGTGAAATTGTAAACGCTTCTAAGCCTGCTTTCACTGCTCAGTGCATCAGAGTTCCCGTTTCAGACGGTCATATGGGTGCAGTATTTATGCGCTTTGAAGATGGCAAAAAGCCTTCAAAGGAAGAGATCATAAAGGTTTGGGAAAGCTTCAGCGGCAGAGCTCAGGAATTAGAGCTTCCCTCAGCTCCCAAGAAGTTCCTTCATTACTTCACTGAGGACAATATGCCTCAGACAAAGCTTCAGAGAAATCTTGAAAACGGTATGGCAGTTTCAATCGGCAGACTCCGTGAGGACAGCCAGTACGATTACAAATTCGTTTGCCTTTCACATAACACTCTCAGAGGTGCTGCAGGCGGTGCAGTTCTTCTTGCTGAACTTCTCTGCGCAGAAGGCTATATGGACTAAAACGAAATTAACACCGGACGTTCAAAAATGTCCGGTGTTTTATTTTTATTTTCAGGAGGCTTTTTATGGAACCAATCTTTGTTGGGTGCGGTACTGCGCTGGTAACTCCCTTTCATAAAGACGGAAAAATTGACTTGGAGTGCTTCATTAAGCTTATAGAATTTCAAATTAAAAACGGTACAGATGCAATTATTGTTTGCGGCACAACCGGTGAAGGCTCAACACTAACCGTTGAAGAAAAGCTATTATTATTTGAAGTTGCAGTAAAAACAGTAAAGAAAAAAATCCCCGTAATTGCAGGTACGGGAAGTAACAGCACGTCATTTGCTTTAAACCTTGCAAAAGAGGCAGAAAAATGCGGAATTGATGCACATTTGATTGTAACACCGTATTACAACAAATGCTCTCAAAACGGCCTGGCAGAGCATTATTTTACACTTGCAGATAAGCTTGAAAAGCCGCTGATTGTATACAATGTACCCTCACGTACAGGTGTAAACATTTCCCCGGAAACATATGAAAAACTTTCTGAACTTCAGAATATCATAGGTGTTAAAGAGGCAGACCCTGATATGGGAAAACTCGCGAAGAGCCTTGAACTGTGCAAGGAAAAGCTGACTTTTTATGTAGGTAACGATGATATGATTACTGCAGCTGCTTCTCTTGGTGCAAAAGGGGTCATATCCGTACTTTCAAATATTGCACCGGGATTTACTCAAAAAATGGTAAAGTCAGCAATTGATGGAAAAATGAAAGAATCTGCCGATATGCAGAAAAATGCAATCAAGTTAATTGCTTCACTTTTCTCTGATGTAAACCCCATTCCAATAAAAACAGCTATGGCATATCTTTCAATGTGTGGCGAAACAATGAGACTTCCGCTCTCCCCTATGACTTCCCTTTTAAGAGAAAAACTGATTGATGAAATCAACAATAGCAAAAGTATTCTATACTGAAAAAATCCCCCGAGCATTCTCGAGGGATTTTACTGTTAAAGCTTATTCAGCTGCACCTGTATTGATTGTTGTGTACATGAAGTACTTATAGCCGAGAGGATTGCTGTAGAAGCCTTCAACTCTTTCATCGAGCATATAAATATCTGTGTAGTAGTAGATAGGTGTGATACAGCCTGTTTCCATAAGCATATCTTCTGCAAGGTGCATAAGAGCATAGCGTGTTTCAGCGTCTGTGCAAGCCTTGATTTCTGAAATAAGAACATCATAGGTTTCTGCCCATGTTCTGTCAGCAACCTTGTATTCAATGCCGTAGGGAGTAAGGTCAAGATCATACATCTTGAGATCCTTATGAGCACCCTTGCCGAACTGAATGTCGTTGTTACCTGAAGTGGAAATCCACATATCAAGGTAGCAGATGGGATCGTTGTAGTCTGCAACCCAACCGTTACGAGCTACAGAGTAGTCGCCGTTCTTACGTGTATCAAGGAAGGTGTTCCATTCCTGGTTTGTAAGTTCCATATTGATACCAACTGTTGCAAATGCGTTCTGAATGTATTCAGCAATTGCCTTGTGGTTGTCAGCAGTGTTGTAGATGTAGTAAAGAGTGGGAATGTCTGTGAACTTCTGTGAAGCTTCGTCGAAGTTGTAGTACTTCTTGAGAATTTCCATAGCAGCTGCGTAGTTGCCTTCGATAGCTTCAGCAGATACATCATAGTAGCCGTTGAAAGCATCTTCTGTTGAGTTTGCTGTTTCATAGAACTGACTGCCGTCTGCATTTGTAAGGCCCATTGAAACGAATGATGAAGCGGGAACTTCGCCGGCCTTTGAAACCTGTTCAACGATGTAGTTTCTGTCAAGAAGAAGACCGAAAGCCTTTCTGATTTCCTGTCTTGCAGCTTCAGCTTCTACACCCTTAAGTTCTGATGTTTCGGGAAGAAGTTCTTCATTTACGTTCCAGCATACGTAGTAAGTACCAAGCTGACCTTCAACGAAGTATTCGTTGGGATAGTCCTTCTTGAGAGCTGTCATTTCATTTGTGGGAACGTCATCAATAAGAAGCCAGTCGCTGTTTTTGAAGTTGGTGAGCATGTTGTTTGCGTTGTCTGAAAGATAGAACTTGATTGTGGGCATTGTAATTGAAGCTGCATCAATGTAGTTCTCGTTCTTTTCAATTGTGATAACACTGTTGTGTTCCCAACCTGTCATCTTATAAGCACCGTTTGAAACATAGGTTGAAGGATCTGTTGCCCACTTGTCGTTAGCAACAACATCCTCACGTACGGGATAGTAAGTGGGGAATGCAAGGAGCTCGTTCCAGTAGTTTACGGGTGTTGTAAGAGTTACAACAAGAGTCTTTTCGTCGGGAGCGCTTACACTGAGCTTTGCGTCAGGATCAACGGGAACCATAATGGGTTCGCCTTCTTCGTCCTTTTCGCCGCTTTCTTTAAGCTCATTCATTTCTGCGTAGCCTTTAACTACTTCGAACATATAACCATAGTCAGCACCGAGTGAGGGTGAAGCTGCACGGTTCCATGAGAATACGAAGTCGTTTGCTGTAAGGGGCTGTCCGTCTGACCACTTAAGGCCGTCTTTAAGTGTGTAAGTGTAGGTAATTGTACCGTCATCGTTAAGAATGCCTTCAGTGAGTTCTTCAACACATTCGGGAGCAATTACAAGCTTACCGTTCTCATCCTTTGTCCACTTTGCAATACCTGCAAAAAGGTGAGAAACCATTGTTGCGCCGTCTACTGAGGAGTTAAGAGCCGGGTCAATGTTGTTGGGCTCTGAAGCAAGACATACGGGAAGTACATCAGTTGCGATTTCCTTTTCGCCGCCGCATGCAGCAAATGCAAAAAGCATAACTGCAGCTAAGAGAAGTGCGAGTGTTTTTTTCATAATAGATTTTCCTTTCTTTTAGTTATTTAAACACGGTTTTACCGTTATTTAACCGATTTCATTTACTCTGTGACATGCAACAAAGTGACCGTCTGTAACCTCTTTGAATTCGGGCATGCTTTCAGCACAGATATCCTTTGCGTAAGGACAGCGTGTTCTGAAAGGACAGCCTGAGGGAGCATTAAGAGGGCTTGGAATATCACCGCTAAGAAGAATTCTCTGGTTAGCTCTTGCAATTTTCGGATCGGGAACAGGTACTGCTGAAAGAAGAGACTTTGAATAAGGGTGAAGAGGATGGTCATAAATCTCCCCCGCATCTGCAAGCTCAACCATTCTGCCAAGATACATCACAGCAATTCTGTCACTGATATGACGTACAACAAGAAGGTCGTGAGCAATAAAGAGATAGGTAAGTCCCATCTTTTCCTGAAGCTCACCGAACATATTGATAACCTGAGCCTGAATTGAAACGTCGAGAGCTGAAACAGGCTCATCGCAAACGATGAAGTCAGGATTTACCGCAAGGCTTCTGGCAATACCGATTCTCTGTCTCTGACCGCCTGAAAACTCGTGAGCGTATCTTGAAGCGTGCTCACTGTTAAGACCAACGTGGCCCATAAGCTCAAGAATTTTTTCTTCTCTTTCCTTTTTATCCTTATAAAGCTTGTGGATATCAAGAGGTTCGCCGATAATATCGGAAACTGTCATTCTCGGGTTAAGTGATGAATATGGATCCTGGAATACCATAGTTGCTTTTTTACGGTATTCATTAAGATCTGCTTTTGTCTTAAGCTCCTTACCGTCAAAGATAATCTTACCTGCAGTGGGCTTATAAAGGTGCAGAAGCGTTCTGCCTACTGTGGTCTTACCGCAGCCTGATTCACCCACAAGACCGAGAGTTTCACCTTTTTTGATGTTGAATGAAACGTCATCCACAGCCTTGAGAGGCTTTGTTTTAAAAGCGCCTACACTGATATCAAAATATTTTTTAAGACCTTTTACTTCAATAAGGTTTCTGTTTTCGCTCATTCGGCGTCACCGCCTTTACTGTTTTCTATTTCACCGTTTTCAATCATATTTCTGATACACATCCAGCAAGATGACTGATGGTTTTCATTAACCTCTACGTTCTGAGGCTTTTCGTCAATACAGATTTTCATAGCTGCATCACATCTGGGTGCAAAGGGACAACCCTTAGGCATATTAAGCAGGTCGATAGGTGTACCTGTAATAGGTTTAAGCTGAGTGCCTGCAGTGTTTGCCGAGGGAAGTGAACGCATAAGTCCCTTTGTGTATTCATGCTGAGGATTGTAGAAAATCTCGTCTGCACTGCCCTGCTCACAGATTGAACCTGCATACATTACGATAACCTCGTCGCACATCTGAGCTACAACGCCAAGGTCATGGGTAATCATAATGATAGCCATTCCGAGCTCGTTCTGTAAATCCTTCATAAGGTCAAGAATCTGCGCCTGAATTGTAACGTCGAGAGCTGTTGTGGGCTCGTCAGCAATAAGAATGTCAGGCTCACAAGCGAGGGCCATAGCAATCATAACACGCTGACGCATACCGCCTGAAAGCTCAAAGGGGTACTGCTTCATTCTTTTTTCGGGCTCGTTTACATTTACAAGCTTAAGCATTTCAACTGCTCTGTCATAAGCCTGCTTTTTATCTCTGTCGGTGTGAAGGGTAATTGCCTCCATAAGCTGTTTTCCGACAGTGTATGTGGGGTTAAGTGATGTCATAGGATCCTGGAAGATAATTGAAATTTTGTTACCTCTTACGTCCTTCATAATTTTTTCATCAGCACCTACAAGCTCAGTACCGTCAAGTTTTATTGAGCCTGAAACGATTTTACCTGAACCTGCAAGGATACCCATAATTGAGTAGGAAGTTACAGACTTACCTGAGCCTGACTCCCCTACTATACCCAGCACCTTGCCTCTTTCAAGATTGAAGGAGACGCCGTTAACGGCTTTAACTTCGCCTGCATCTGTAAAAAAGGAGGTATGGAGGTCTTTAACTTCTAATAATGCCATTAATTATACTCTCCTTTCTTAACTGTTAAGCTTCGGGTCAAATGCGTCACGAAGACCGTCACCCAAAAGATTAAGTGATAAAACAATAAGTGAAATTACGATTGCAGGAATAATAAGTCTGTAGGAATATGAGTTGATACCGTTGAGCGCCTCAGAAGCAAGTGAGCCAAGTGAAGGCATGGGAGCATTAACACCAAGGCCAAGAAATGAAAGGTAGCTTTCGGTGAAAATAGCTGAAGGAATCTGAAGTGCTGTTGAAATGATAACAACGCTTATACAGTTGGGAAGAAGGTGTTTTCTTATTATCCAGCTTCCCTTAGCACCTGAAGCTTTTGCGGCAAGGACATATTCCTGCTCACGAAGTGAGAGAATCTGACCTCTTATAAGTCTTGCCATTGAAACCCAGTAAAGAACAGCGAAGACAATGAAAAGGCTGATGATATTGGTACCAATTTTAGCCATAGTTGTGCCTTCAATCAGAGGCTTCAATGAAACATTGAGTACGGAAGAAAGAAGGATAACCATGAGCATATCGGGAAGTGAGTAGATAATATCAACAAAACGCATAATGAGAATATCTATCTTACCGCCGCAGTAACCTGCAACAGAGCCTATTAAAAGTCCGATGATAAGAACGATAATACTTGCAAAGAAGCCGACGGCAAGAGAAATTCTTGTGCCGTAAACAATTCTTATAAAGTAGTCTCGGCCGGCTGAGTCAGTACCAAAAATGTGTGGAAATACTTTTTCGCCTGCGTCGATTTTGGCTTGCTCTGTGCTGCCGTATTCAAATGGAGCAAGATTGTTATATGAAGCGTCAACAGGTTTACCGGGAGTAATTCCAAGCTGAGCATCATAAGCGTAAGGCCAGAACATTGGAATAAGAATTGATGAAAGTGTTACAAGTATAATGAGAATCAGTGAAACGGTTGCAACCTTGTTTTTGAGAAGTCGCTTTACGCCGTCCTTGAAAAAGGTTGATGAGGGACGCATTTTAACAAGATATTCCTTGTCCTCTGCGCTTGCAGGCATAAACTTGTCCACATCAACATGGAGAGTAAATTTTTTCTTTTCCATTATATTTACCTCCTTATTCAAGATTAATTCTCGGGTCAACAATCTTATATAGAATGTCGCTGAGAAGATTCATTATAACGATAAGGGCTGCAAGAACAATTGTTGTGC
>JBGVGM010000057.1:0-2953 GCA_045121655.1 Acutalibacteraceae bacterium
ACCCTGATTTTCTTTTTGAAAATCAGGGTCGTCGTCGCCCCCCGTTGCAGGAAAGCTCCACGTAAAAAGCCACAAGAAGGAACACCTTCTTGTGGCTTAAACTTTTAACCGTTAAGGATTTCGAAAATCTTCTTATTTGACTTATAAAGTTCCTTATAAGCCTTGAAGTTTTTATCATAAGCAGCCTTGTTGTCAGGATTGGGCTTAAAGATTTTGTCAACCTTGATAAGCTTTCCTGCATCATCAATGCTGTCGATAATTCCGAGACCAACAGCGATTACAACTGCAGCACCAACAGCACCTACGTTCTGAGGGCTGGGTACAGTTTCAACTGTTCTGCCTGTGCAGTCAGCAAGAATCTGGCTTGTTGAATCTGCAAGAGCACCGCCGCCTACAAAACGGATAATCTGTGATGTTTCGGTTTTCTTTTCAATTGTTTCAAGGAACCAGCGAAGGTGCATACAAACGCCTTCTGCAACAGCTCTGATAAGCTCGCTCTTGCCTGTTTCAAGGCTGATGTTGAAGAACATAGCTCTTGCGTTGGGGTCCTCAAAGGGGCAACGGTTACCGTGAAGCCAGGGAGTGAAAATTACACCGTTTGAGCCCGCGGGAACTGTGTTTGTAACAGCTGACATATACTGATAAAGGCTTGTGTACTGACTTTCCATATCTTCAGCAACATGAGTTTTCTTAAGGTAGATGCCGATTTCGTCAAGAGCAAGGTGATCCTTAACCCACTCTACGCACTTACCTGCAGTTTCAAGCTCTGCAAAGTAGTTGTAATAGCCGGGACGTGCACCTACTGTTGCAGCGATCATTGCGCTTGTGTCAGCAAGGCTCTTATCAACAACAGTTGAAACCCAACCTGAGGTACCGACGTAAATGTGAGTATCATGAAGACCGACTGAGCCTGCACCAACACCAATAAGCGAAGCGTCACCGCCACCGCCGAATACCATTGTGCCCGCCTTAAGGCCAAGCTCTGCAGCCGCCTTTTCTGTAAGACCGCCAACCTTATCTGTACTCTTGATAATGTTTGCAAGGTGGTTCATATCAACGCCGAACATCTTGCACATTTCGGGGCTCCAGCACTTTTTCTTGATATCGTAAATGAGAGTAGCGAAAGCTGAGTCCTCTGTCATAATGAACTCGCCTGTCATTCTTGCGATAAGTGATTCTTTAACGTCGAGCCATTTATGTACGTGTCTGAAGTTTTCGGGCTCGTTACCCTTTACCCAGAGATACTTATATACGGGGTCCTTGACGCTAAGTGAAGCAGCACCTGTAATTGCAAGAGACTTAAGCACCTTGACTGCGTTACCGCCTGCAACCTGAACACCGTGAGCCATATACTGCTTAAGCTCTTTTCTTGCTCTCTGGTCCATATAGCTCATCGCTCTTCTCACAGGCATACCGTCTTTGTCAACAAGTACAAGGCCCTGCATCTGTGAGCAGAATGAAATACCGTCAATTTTGTCAGGACTTACCTTAGCTTCTTTTATTACCTTTTTGGTGGTATTGATCATAGCTTGCCACCATTCGTCGGGATCCTGCTCAGCACCGCCGTCGGGGAAAACGTAAAGCTCGTAGCCTTCGCTCGCAGCGCCGATAAGGGTAATCTCCTTTTCAATTTCAAACAGACAGGTTTTAACACCTGTTGTTCCGATGTCATAAGCCAATGCGTATTTCTTCATTTTTTTCTTCCTTTCAATATATCAGATTTCGTTCATTTTAAGAGCTGCTTTTATAAATCGAAGAATGTTTTCAATTACGAATTCATCCTTTTCAAACACATCGTCCCCTGCATAGATTTTATATCTTTCAGAGTAGTAGTCGCAAGCATAGGAGAACTGAACGTTTATAAGGATATTATCAACGAGATAAGCGGCCATACCGGGGTCAATGTCCGTTCTGATTTCGCCGTTTACCTGACCTTCGATAATTGCCTTTTTGTACGCTGCTGCTGTAAGAGTCTCCATACTTCTTGCAATTGTTTTTGCAAGCTCAGGGTCGCCTTCACCCGTAAACTCGTTATAGAGCTTGATAAGCACCCCGCTTTTTCTTGAAAAGTCAATTGCAATTCTTATAAGCTTTTCCAGCTTCACCATTACATCCTCAGAGGAGTTGATAACAGATTCAAGCACAGCCTCAAGGTTGCTTATACCGTAATTGACACTTGTAAGAAACAAATCTGTTTTTGTGTCAAAATACTTATAAAGTGAGCCAACACTGACCTCTGCTTTTTTTGCAATAGTGTTTATGTTTGCGTTATTGAAACCGTTGTTTGCAAATTCATTCACTGCAACAGTTAAAATTTTTATTCTTTTTTCTTCGGAAATGTTGCTGAAGGTAGGCTTGTAATGTATTGCGTCACTACCCATAGTCGCTCTCCTATACTGATTCTTTATATTTAGTACATTTTAACAGTAACAGCGAAAAAAAGCAAGTGTTTTCTTTCGCTTATCAGAAATTGAAGCCGCTATAACCCCAATGGTCAACCTCTTCATATTTAATGTAGATGTTTGACGGTTCAATTTTCAGTGTATCAGAAATAATCTCTGTAAGCTTTTCTGTAAGTGCATCGTACTGGCTGTCGCTTGCTTTTCCGAAGAGTGCAATTTCAGCAATTGCAATATCCTTTGAGTTGTCACCCTTGAAATAGAGTCGGCAGTTATCCTCAAAATTAAGCATTAACCAGCTTTCACTTTTACCGATAAGACTTATTGCCTTACCCATTTTCTCTTTGAGCTCAATTTCCTGATCTTTTGAAATTACAGCTGTTGTTTTTGTATTGATAAAAGGCATAGTTTTTCTCCTATAAAAAGTCAAGTGGTTTTCACCAACTTGCTGTATTTTTTTGTATTTTTGATAACCAATTTGGTTATACATTGAGGGCGTCGCCCTCGTGATTTCCACACAGCATAGAATGTTTGAGTTGTCAAGAGCAGAAGCG